>JAURWH010000031.1 GCA_030655055.1 bacterium | reverse complement strand
AATAAAAGGGGGGCGACACTTCGACAAGTTAGGCAAGGAGCATTTCTCAGTGCGGGGGAGTAATCAAATACTAGGGGGCGACAGGTTTCGACGGTAAAGAAAGGGTTTAAGTGGCATGCCGAGAAAGTCAGAGGGCTCGTTAAAATACTGGCAACGTCATAATTGACACTTACAACTACGCTCTGGCAGCTTAATTTTAGCTGCCATGCCGCTGCAGGTCCCCGCCTATCGAATCTGCAAACGGCATCGCAAAGATGGGCTGGTCAGTAACGCCCGGCCCGGGCACTACTGATGAGACTTACGGGCTGCTCTCTTTAGGGATCGTGTTTGTGCGAGACCTTTAGGGAAAAGACCAAAACACAAAACAAGCATGTAGAGGCTTAGGTTCTTACCTTATCGGACGTGGGTTCAATTCCCACCGCCTCCACCATATTGGCTCCAGAGTGTGGCAATAGCCCCGCCAACGGCGGGGCACCATAAAAACCCCCGCCGGGATATTCCGGCGGGGGTTTTCTAAGATAAAAAGGCAGCCGGACGGCTGCCTTTTTTATTTACCAGCGGAAGAAAAGCCTTACCCGGGCAGGGCTGAAAGCGTTTCGATCATCCTGCCGTATTCATAGAGGGGCGTTTGACGATAGAGATCCTTCAGCGTGTCCATGGCCTGTTCCCGGTACTTTCCGGGGTCTTCGTTCAGGCCCAGGTGGTACAAAGCATAAGCCCTTTCCTGGATGGTCTTGGCCTGGGACAGAAGGTCAACCAGCCCTGCCACGGCAGTCTCCATGCCTGCTGTCCCCAATCCGGCCAGATGCAGGCGGCAGCGGTAGGCCAGCAGGTTCTGTTTATTGCTTTCCGCCAGGATCAAAGCCTGCCGGAAATCTTCTACGGCTTCATCCGGCGCAGGCCGGTCCAAAAGCAGCTCCCCCCGCAGGAACAGGTATTCGCCGGTAAGATCGTCCGCATGGATCTTGCGGCACAAGGCCAGGGCCTTCTCGATATCCTGGAGGGCGGCAGTTTTGCGGTCGGAGCGGAGATGAACCCTGGCCATCGTTCCCAGGGCCTCCGCCGCCAGGTTGTCGTCCCCCATGGCCTGGGCTCCGGCCAGGCTTTCCTCCAGCAGGCCGGCCGCTTGGTCCCGGTGCCCGGTATCGTTCTTTAACCTTCCCAGCATGTGCTGGGCCTGGGCCACCAGCATTTTAAGGCCGTGTTTCCGGGAGAGTTCCAGTTTTTGGTCCAGGTAGATCAGGGCCGTCCGGTACCTTCCGATGCGCAGGAAAAGCTGCCCCACCCCTCCCCAGGCTATGGCTGTCATCCGGGGGTTGCCCAGCCGGCGGCTCAGCCGCAGGCTGTGGCCCAGATGCCGCAGGGCGGTCAGCGGCCGGTCTCTTCCAATGTCGACAAATCCCAGGTTGCACCGGGCCATGGATTCACCGTACCGGTTCCCCAGCTGGAGATGGATCTCCAGGGCTTTCTGGTACAGGGCCTCCGCCTCGTCGTACCGGGAACGGTTGATGTAGGCGGTCCCGCAATTGATGAATCCCTGGGCCAGGCTCTGGCGGTTGCCGCTGCGGGAGGCTATGTCCAGGCTCCGCTTATGATGCTCGATGGCTTTTTCCCAGTGGCCCAGATTTTCCATCACCAGCGCCAAGTTGCTGACCGCCAGGTCTGTGAATGTCACGGACCCGTGCTTCTCGGCTATGGCCAGCTCCGCCTCGAAATAGTCACGGGCCCGGTTGAGGTCGCCCAGGTGCAGGCAGATGTGACCCAGCCCGTTGTAAGCCCTCATCTGGTCTGTGGCCTGGCCGGTCTGCCCGGCCAGGTCCAGGCTGCGCTGGAAATGGGCCAGGGCGGTCTGGTAATCGGATTGCCCGATGTAGATATTGCCGATATGCCTCAATACCTGCGCCAGCAGGCCCGGCTGCTCCAGCCGGGTGAAAACGGCAGCGCACTGGTCAAGGCGCGATCTGGCCTCGGCCAGCTCACCCTTTTGCTGCTGCAACAGGGCCATGTCCAGGGATGAAAGCGAGGTCTCCAGCTCGTTGCCTGATGCTTCCGCCCACTCCAGGCATTTGCCGAAAGCCGCCGAGGCCTTCTCCCATCGGCCGATATGCAGGAATATTTTTCCCATATTCCTGGTCAGGTGAAACGGGAAAAACCTTTGGTTCCGGTCCTGGCCGGCCTTAAGCCAGTTTACCGAAGGTCTATAACGGTGTTTTTTTTCCGCGCCAGCCATAAACATCAAATTACATTCTCTGAAAGTTCAGGCTATGTTACCACAACAAACCGGTGGATTCAACTAATTTAAACCGGAAAAGCAGTAAATGTCTGTTGTTTTTTAATACGAACGCCCCGATCCGCCCCCCGGGGTCTGAAACAGGGGAAATGGTTTCTGCTTGTCAAAGCATGAATTGGGTATGCTCTGTAGCATAAATTAAGGGTAATAGTCACCACGGTTTTCTTTTTGCTTGTAATTAGGGCTTAAATTATATACAATTAAATCAATAAACAAAAATCATCGAGAGCAAGAGTTATGTTAGCTCCATTATTCAAAGTAAAAAAGATCAAGAACAAAGGCCAGGGGCTTTTTGCCAAGGCGTTCATCCCCCGGGGAACCATCGTGTTCTTTGAATGCCATGAATGCAAAGTTACGCCCAAAGCCAGTTTTCAAAAACTTTCCCCCGCCCAAAAGGAAAAGCTGCTGTTCCACGCCTACACCGTCAAGGACGGCTCGGTGGTGATGCCCTGCGGCGATTCCAAATACATGAACCACTGCTGCGATTCCAACATCCTGGACACCGGCCGGGGATACGACATCGTGGTCCGGGACATCCAAAAGGGCCAGGAGGCCACCTACGACTACCGGGTTTTTTATGACCAGGACTGGGGATTCCAGTGCGCCTGCGGCTCCAAGAACTGCTGCGGCACTTTCCGATGCCAGCACCCGCTGCCAAGGGGAGTGAGGGCCTTATGGGACAAGAAGATCAAGCCGGCCCAAAAACTTATTGCTAAAGTACCCCAGCCGCTGAAAGAAGAGCTTGTCAAGCATGAGCCAAAACACAAGGGGCTGTTTTATTCCTAAGGCTTTTTAACCTCTCCCTTCCCCTCCCCTCGAGGGGAGGGCAGGGTGGGGTTACTAAAAAATGCTGACAGAAGTAAATGTTATGCTGTTAAACATAAAGATCGTTCCCAATGCCAAGGCCGAGAAGCTGGTCAAAGAGGTAGACCGGTACAAGGTCTACGTAACCGCCCCGGCGGTGGACGGCAAAGCCAATCAGAGGCTGGTGGAGTTCCTGGCCGGGCATTTTAAGGTCAGAAAAACAGCCGTCACCATACTCCGGGGCCAGACCTCTCGTCTGAAAGTGGTGGAGATAAAAACCGAATGAATACCATCAAATATTCCCGTCTTATCCTGATCTGCCTGACCATGCTGGACGCAGGTTTCATCCTGCTCAGCGGGTTCATCATGCAAAGCCCGGTCCTGCTGATCAAGCTTCTGGGCATCGTTGTCCTGTTTGCCGCCACCATGGGCGCGGCCCTGATCAGCCGGGAGTGGGTGCGGCCGTCACAGGTCCGGGTTCAGGATGGCCAGGTCATCGTGCAATGGAACAACTGGGAACTGCGGGGCCGGCTGGCGGAGAGACTGTTGACGGAACAAAAGCCCAAAATGCTCAGACTCAGGGTTCAGGAATACAAGATCATATTGTACCCGGTGGGGCCGATGTTCATCCTGGCCGGGCTGCTGGCGGAGCCCATCAGACAGCGGCTGCCCCGGCTGCTGGACAAGACGTTTTTTTATAACCGCGATAAGCTGATATCTCAATTCTCTTCAGACCCGGGAACCAACGGGGTTCTGCTGGACATCCCGATAATATTATTGGGAAAAAGAAAGGTGAAAAAATGGCTTGGCTGAAGAACATATTCCAACGGGCCAGACCCCTGACCCCCGGGCTGTACCACTACCGGGGGCAGGAGGGCGACCGGTTCTTCCGGCTGCACCTGCGGATAGAGCCCGATGCCCGGGGGGTGCTGGTGATCAACGCCTCCAAGATCCTGCACCTTAACCAGACCGCGGCTGAACTGGCCAAGCATATCATAGAAGGCGACGATGCCAAAACTGCGGCGGAGCAGATGGGAAAACGCTACCGGGGGGTCAAGCCATCTGCGCTGGAGAACGACTTTAACCAGCTCAAGCAGAAGATCTTCGCCCTGGCCTCCACCGACGACGTCTGCCCGGTGACCTATCTGGATATCAACCGGATAGAGCCCTTCGAGACCCCGGTCAGCGCGCCCTACCGGATGGACCTGGCCCTGACCTACAAATGCAACGATGCCTGCGGCCACTGCTACCTGCCCAAGGACCGGATGCCCCAGGAACTCACCGCCCGGCAGTGGAAACAGATCCTTTCGAAATTGTGGGATACCGGGATCCCCCACGTCTGCTTTACCGGGGGCGAGGCCACCCTAAGGCCGGACCTGGTTGACCTGATCGCCTATGCCGAGGAGACCGGCCTGGTGACGGGCCTTTTGACCAACGGCCGGAAACTGAAGGACAAAAAACTGGTCAAGCAGATGACCGAAGCCGGCCTGGACCATTTCCAGATCACATTGGAATCGCACCTGGCCTCGGTTCACGATAAGATGGTGGGCAGCAAGGGGGCCTTTGAGGACACGGTCAAGGGAATAAAGAACGCCGTGGCCTCGCCGGTCTACACCATCACCAACACCACCCTTACCAGGCTCAACGCCAAGGGCATGGAAAAGACCATGGAGTTCCTTAAAAAACTGGGGATCACCACCATGGCCTGCAACGGGCTGATCTATTCCGGGAAGGGAGCCTCCTGCGGCCTGGGCTTTACCGAAGCCGAGCTGGTGCCGCTGATGGAGAGGATCCGGGAAAAGGCCCGGCAGCTGGACCTCAAACTGATCTGGTACACGCCCACCCAGTACTGCCAGCTGGACCCGGTGAATCTGGAGCTTGGGGTCAAGACCTGCACCGCCGCCCGCTACAACATGTGCGTGGAGCCGGACGGCAGTGTCATTCCCTGCCAGAGCTACTTTGCACCGCTGGGAAACATTCTGACCGATAAATGGGAGAAGATATGGAACGCCAAGCCGGCGGTGGATCTTCGCAATAAAGCATATCTGATGGACAAGTGCAAGGGGTGCCAGAAACTGCCGCTGTGCGGCGGGGGGTGTCCGATATACAATACGCAGAACGAAGTGCTGTGCGTGGACAGCAAGTCCAACGGGTGATTTAAAAGATAAAAGTGTTTTAACATAACAGGTGGTTAATCCATCATTGAAGGATTTTGGTATGAGAATAGGAACATTTCAATTCGCCGGGAATCACGATATAGAAAAAAACTACTTGGCAATCATGCGTGGTTTAAATAAAGCGATAGAACAAAATGTAGATGTATTATTGATGCAAGAATGTGCCTTGTGTGGGTATTATGAACAAATGATTGATGACGAAAGAATCTATGACCTAGGGAAGCAGGATATTTGCCAAGAAAGGATACAGCAGGCGATTGACAAAACAAATATTACCCTGATATTCGGCAGAATACAGAAATTGGGAAATGAAATATATAATGTGGTGGCAATATTACGTAAAAACAATACATGTTCGTATTATGCCAAAAGAGCATTATGGGGCTGGGATAAGAACAACTTTTCCAGAGGCAATGAGAAAGGTATTTTTGACACTGGGAATATAAGGTATGCTACAAGAATCTGCTACGAGGCAGAATTTCCCGAATACTTCAGGGAACTATTTATCGAAAAGGTTCCCATCGCTTTTGTTAGTTTTGCCTATACGGGAGAAAAGGATGATATTGATAAGTATGAATTAACCAAAGGGCATTTACGGACCAGGGCTTTGGAAAACTCAATGTTTATTATTTCTTCAAATAATACATCCAGATATCAATTGGGGCCAACAACCATAATAAACCCCTCAGGAAGAATTATTCAGATAGCAACTCGAACAGAAGAGGAATTGTTGGTGTTTGATTATGAGGATTATCCAATGACTTTTGGCAGACAAGGGATCATAGAAAATGCGGAATATCTATTAAAAGATAAATAGCGGAAGCAACCAGCAGCAATGCCAACTGGTAGGCAATATGCAAAGAAAAAGGAGCGGTCGTTGACCGCTCCTTTTTTTCTCTGATATCAGAAGTTCCAATTGACTCGCATGTAAGACCCGTGCAACAAGGGGCCTTAGTGTATCATCTAGGCCTAGTAGCCAACTGCGGTCTTGACTTCAAGGAAAGCGAGGTGGGTCAGCTACAACAGGTACGTGGAGCAGGAAAGAGGATATCATACCAGAGCTATTTTGCCTCGATAGGAAACATCCTGAACGGCAAGTGGGAGAAGATCTGGAACGCTAAATCGGCCGATGATTTACGGAGAAAGGCTTATTTGATGGAGAGGTGCAAAAAATGCCAGTAGGTTACGATACTTTGCATTAATACTTTTTAATCATGATTACATATCATATATCAACATATTCCATGGCAATGGTATATAACCTCTTAGATGTTATTGGATTTGACGTGAGTATTGGCATAAATATTGCATATATAATATCATAATACTCTACATTTAAGTCAAGGATTTCGAAATAAGGAGTATATTAAATTGAATAAAAATTATACTTGGCTGCTGGGATTGCTGACTTTTTATATGGCAGTGCCACTTTATGCCCAGCAAAAGCCCATTACTTCCCCCATGGTGGAAACGCCATTTAACGTGGGCCAGATTATCGAAAAGATATCGCACCATCCAATGCGGGAAGGAGAAAGGATCGTCATTAAAGACCAGTCCTACGAGGCCTTCTTTGATGAACGAGGAGTGACAATTAAGGCCCAGGATGCAAAAGGTAATGCCCAGGATATGGTTATACCGCTAAATACGTTTTTAGGCGGCTGCGGCCCGGAGATCCGAGATGGCAGGGTAGTATATCAGGGTTGGGATGGGGCGATTGCGTTTGAGGGAACCAGGCGGGGGTTGAGGTTTGTCGAAAATCTGTCTATGGGGGGTAGAAACCCTGATGTGTTATTTGCTGATACCTGGGCGGAAAGATATACAGGCAATGTGGTTGGCCTTACCCTTAATCCCTCAAAGTCATTATTAGAGGGGCCGGAGGTTGGTAAATCCGGCGAGTTTCTCTTAGATACCAACATAGTTTATGTATCGGCAGCTTATAACCAATGGTCACCTTCCATAGCCTTTGACGGCACCAATTATCTGGTGGTGTGGAAAGATTATCGCGGCGGTTCTTATGACATCTACGGTGCCCGGGTAAGCACTGCCGGGGCGGTGCTGGATTCTTCCGGCATTGCAATTGCCATTGCCACGGTAATTAATTATCAGTTCTCTCCTACCGTAGCCTTTGACGGTACAAATTATCTGGTGGTATGGGGAGACGGACGCAACGGTTCTTATGACATCTATGGCACCCGGGTAAGCCAGGCCGGGGCGGTGCTAGATGCTACCGGCATTGCAATTTCCACGGCAGCTGATGACCAGCTCTCACCTACCATAGCCTTTGACGGCACCAATTATCTGGTGGCGTGGCTAGACTATCGTAACGGCTTTTATTCTGATATCTACGGCGCCCGGGTAAGTACAGCCGGCGCGTTGCTGGATGCTTTCGGTAAAGCCATTTCCACGGTAGCTGATAACCAGGTCGAACCTTCCGTGGCCTTTAACGGCACCAATTATCTGGTGGTGTGGGAAGACTATCGCAATGGTTCTTACCCCGATATCTACGGCGTCTTGGTAAGCAAGACCGGTGTGGCACTGGATACGGTTGGTATCGCCATTTGCAAAGGAAATTTATACCAATACTCGCCTTTCGTAGCCCCTGACGGCACGAATTATCTGGTGGTGTGGGAAGACTTTCGCAATGGTTCTTATGACATCTACGGAGCCAGGGTAAATCAAGCCGGGGCAGTGCTGGATTCTTCCAGTATTGCCATTTGTACGGTAGCTAATCACCAATACTCACCTTCTATAGTCTTTGACGGCACTAATTGTATGGTGGTGTGGGAAGATTTACGCAACGGTTCTTATGACATCTACGGAGCCAGGGTAAATCAAGCCGGTACGGTGCTGGATACATTCGGCAAAGCCATTTCTACGGCAGCTTATTACCAGTTCGCACCTTCCGTAGCCTTTGACGGCACTAATTATTTGGTGGTGTGGGAAGACTATCGCAATGGTGCTTATGATATCTACGGCGCCAGGGTAAATCAAGCCGGCGCGGTGCTGGATGCTTCCGGCATTGCCATTTCCACGGCAGTTAATAGTCAAGGCTCTCCTTCCGTAGCTTTTAACGGCACAAATTATCTGGTAGCGTGGCTAGACTATCGTAACGGCTTTTATTCTGATATCTACGGCGCCCGGGTAAGTACAGCCGGCGCGGTACTGGATACTTTTGGCATCGCCATTTCTACGGCAGCTAATAACCAATCCTCACCTTCCGTGTCCTCTGACGGTACAAATTATCTGGTAGTGTGGCAAGACGGTTCTTTTTCTTTTAAAATCCGCGGTGCCCGGGTAAGCCAGGGCGGTGCGGTGCTGGATTCTTCCGCCATTGTCGTTTACCCGGCAGCTAATAACCAATTCTCACCTTCCATAGCCTTTGACGGCACGAATTATCTGGTAGTGTGGCAAGACGGTTCTTATGCTCCTAACATCTACGGCGCCAGGGTAAATCAAGCCGGCACGGTGCTGGATGCTTCCGGCATTGCCATTTCCACGGCAGTTAATAGTCAAGGCTTGCCTTCCGTAGCCTTTGACAGCACTAATTATTTGGTGGTGTGGCATGACAGTCGCAATGGTTCTTCTGATATCTACGGCGCCCGGGTAACCCAGGACGGAGCTGTGCTGGATTCTTCCGGCATTGCCATTTCCGCGGCAGCTAATAGTCAGAGCTCGCCTTCTGTAGCCTTTAGCGGTACAAATTATCTGGTGGTGTGGGAAGACAATCGCAACGGTTCTTATGATATCTACGGCACCCGGGTATATACCTCAGGGATTTTGGGGGATTCTTTTGCCATCACCACCCAATCGGGAAACCAGAGCCACCCGGCGCTTGCTAGTGGTCCGTGCGATCAAATGCTCATTGCCTATCAGGGTTGGGTAGACTACATCAACGGGCATCCGGCTAAAACCGATCGCATTTTTAGGATTTTGGTCAGCGCCAGCCCACTAGCGATCGAGGAATTGAACTTCACATCGACCCGGGTGAACAATGGCGTAAACCTGGAGTGGGCCACCCTGTCCTGGTACAACAGTTACAAGTGGGTGATCAAACGTTCGAGCGACGACCGGAACTACCAGGTCATCACCACGGTCCCCGGCTCGGCCAGCCCCAACGGGCAGAAATATAGATACACCGACCGGGTGGAGACCGCGGGGATCTACTACTACCAGTTGTTCGACGACAAAAACACCCTGAAGGGCGAGCTGATGGTGACGGTGAACCTCGTTCCGCTGAGCTACGAGCTATCACAGAACTATCCGAATCCGTTGCACAGGGGTTCCACCACGATCAGTTACGCGTTGAAGAACCCCGGCAAGATGAGCCTAGTGGTCTACAACATAGCCGGGCAAGTAGTGAAAACATTAGGGAATGAGAATCAACAGCCGGGTTACTACAGCATTACATGGGATGGAAGGGATGAATCAGGACAGAAAGTGTCATCAGGCATCTATCCCTATAGGATACAAGCAGGCGGGTATAACGATACCAAGAAGTTGGTAGTCCTTAAATAGCAAACGTGAAATAAAAAAAGGAGCGGTCGTTGATCGCTCCTTTTTTTATTTGATGTTATCAGAAATTCCAATTCACCCCGTCATAAAACCCATGCACGGAGGAAATAACCTTTAAGCCATAGCCTCCAGCGCAGTAGACCTCTGCCCCAGTTCTTTCAGCACTGCCAGCCCCGAGGCCTGTTCCATCCGGCGCTTGACGTCCCGGAAATCGGTCTGGTCCAGGTAGATCATCCGGTAGGCGGCCACCGCGGCGGCGTAATTGCCCAGGTATTCGTAGCACTGCCCCAGCAGATAGCAGACATCCATCTGGAAGCGGCTGAAGGGGTGCTCGGCCAGGGGCACGGCCCTCAGCACTTCCAGGGCCGAAACCGCCTCGCCCCGGCCCAGGAAGGCCCGGGCCAAAAGCAGCAGCCGGCGCCCGGCTGTCTCCTTGTCCTGGGGCTTAAAGGCCAGCAGGTTGATGGCGGTATCGTGCTTGCCCACCCCCACCAGTTTTCCGGCCAGGTCCAGCTTGCGGAACTCGTCGTCCGGGGCCTCCTGCAGGGCCTGGTAGGACTTGTCCACTTCAACCTGCATCCGGCGCAGGTTGAACCGGCGCAGGGCCCGGAAGACCTCGTCGGCATCGGGGTTCAGCTTCCGCACCTGGTCCATGATCTCCTCGGCCTTTTCCTCCTGCCGCAGGGCCAGATAACTTTCTGCCAGGTAGAACAGCACCCTGGTCCGGCGTTCCGGGTCCTCCACCATCTTCACCGCCCCCGAAAGCAGGTCCTTGGCCTGGGGGAACTTTCCCATTTCAAAATATATTATTCCCAGGGCCTCGTGTATCTCCGGCATATCGCGGTGCTGGGCCATCATCCTCTCGATGGCGGCGGCGGCCACTACCCGGCGGGAGGGATCCAGCTCCGAGACCCGCACCAGCCCCTCTATCGATGCTTTTATATCGCCGGCCTCGGCCAAAAGCCGGGCCCGGAAGAAGATCACCTCGGCCTGGTTGGGGTTTTGTTCCAAAACCTGGGCCAATGATCCCAGTATTTTTGGACGGTCCTCGGGACTCTGTTTCACCACCGCTTCGTATTCCGCCAGGGCCAGGTCATAGCGGCCGGCCCGGCACTGGAGCTCGGCCAGAAGGTAGCGGGCCGGAGCCGCCTGGGGAAACTGGCTGATCAGGGCCTGGAGCCGGGATGACACTTCGGCCGACTGGTCCTCTCTCAGCTCCAGTATCTGCCGCAGCATTTCCACGCTTTGTTCGGAGGCGTTCCGCTGGGCGTAGATCCGGGACAAAAGATAAAGGCCGGCGACATTTTCCTTGTCCCGCTGCAGCACCTGGCGCAGCAGCCCGACGGCCGGCTCGGCCAGGGCGGCATCCTTAGACAACGATTGTTCGATCAGCGCCACGGCCTCGTCCAAAGAGTCTTTGACCACCAGCGACTTGGCCAGGGCCATTTTCACCTGGGGCTGGTCCGGGTTCTTGGCCAGCATCTGGCGGTAAAAGGCCACCACCTGGTCGGCTATCTCCGGGGCCAGCTCCAGGGCCTGGCTTAAAGCGGAGGCGGCCGGGCCGAAATTCTGCAAGACCATGTTTATCTGGGCATCGGCCACCAGGGCCCGGTGATTGGCCGGGTCGGCGGTCTGGATATCCTTGATGTCCGCCAGGATCTTTTCGGCCCAGCGCGGCTCCCGCTGGGTCACGAACAGCAGTTCGTCCAGCGATCCATCGTATTTCTTAAGATGCATCAGGACCTTGGCCCGGGCATAATGACCGGGCAGGCTGGTGTCGTCGACCTCCAGCAGTTTGGCGATGTTCAGCAGGGCTTCATCAGAAAGGGAGCCGTCCAGCTCCGAGGCCTTCATCAATCCGCCGCCGGCCTTGGTCAGCTCGCCTTTTTCCAGATAGACCTGTCCCAGGCGCAGGTAAGCCTTGGCCGATCCGGCCCCGGGCCATTTGGCCACGATAATGTTGGCCTGGTCAAAGGCCTTGTCCAGAAGGCGCTGCTGGTATAAAAGCTCCATCTGCAACAGCTGCAGCTGCAGGTCATCGGGCTGCTGCCGCAGGAGCTCCTGCAGTTTGGCGCTGACCTGGGGTAAAAGCGTCTTGTCGCTGGAGGAGGCAGCCAGCAGGGCGGCGGCCATGGGCACCGGCTCGGCATTGCGCTGGTGCATTTCCGCCAGGGCCAGCTGCAGCTGACCGGCCCGGGGAAACTCCCGGACCAGTTCCATCAGGGAATTCTTGGCAGCTGACGAAAGCCCCGGCTGCTGGTGAAGCTTAGAGAACAAAACGGCGGCCGCCGGCTGCTCATCCGACCTGGCCCAGGCCGCGGCTTTGACCAATTGGACGGCCGGCTGGTCCTGGCCCTGCTGTTCCAGGCTTTGGCAGAGCTTGGCCAGGTTCTGGTTGAATTGGGGGCCGGCCTGGGGTGATACGGAATCCAGCAATGGCAGGAATTCCGGCCAGCCGGCGGGATTTCTTTTCCCCAGTTCGGCGCCCAGCATCACCACTTCCGCCAGTTTTTGGTTCTTTATCAGCAGTTCCATCAGCGGAGGGGCCAGGGCCGGGTCAAACTCCTTGGCCAGCAGGTTTTGCATTTTGGGCAGGGCTTTTTCCAGCCACTCACTCCCCAACCCCGCCAGGTACTGGTAAACCCTGGCCGCCTTCAGATTTTCCTGGCGCAAAAGATAGCATTCAGATAGAAACTCCAGGGCCAGGGGCTGATCCAGGTTCTTTTGCAGCAGCCCGTTGAGCTTTTCCAGTGCCATATCCACCAGGGTGGCGTCCTTGGAGACCATCTCCCTCAGCGACCTTACCACCTGGTCGGTCTGCCCGGCCGCGGAATAGGCGTCTATGATCCGGGTGGCGGCCTCCAGGTTCCCCGGAGATCTTTCCATTATCTGGTGATAGCGGGACAGGACTTCGGACAAAAGCTCCGGGGCCAGTTCGGCCACCCGGGCAAAGGAGGTCATGGCCAGCTCCAGCTTGGCGGCTTCCAGGGCGCAATCCCCCATGAACATGAACCCGCCGGTGTTCTGGGGGTCAAGTTTCAAGATCTCCCGCAGCTGGGCCAGGATGGTTTCCCGGTGCCTCTGGTCCAGCTTCCACAGCCTTTTGGCGGCTTCCAGTCCGGGCAGGGCCTGCTGTTTCTTGAGGTAGAGCTGGATGCTCAGGGCCAAAGCGCCAATGTTGTCCGGTTCTTTTTCCAAAAGGCTCTTCAACCGGTCTATCACCGACTGGGGGTCCTGGACCTTGGCCGCTTCGGAATAAAGCTCCAGGGCTTTTTCATTCTGTCCGGTCTTCAGCAGCACGTCGCCGTAGCGCATGGCCACTTCGGTCACCCCGGCCCCGGTGGCGGCTATCTGAAAGGCGGCTTCATTGACAGGGGTATGTTCTTCCGGGGACTGGGCTGCTATGGTGTCCAGCAGGTCAAAGGCCGGCAGGGGCTGGCCCTTGCGGTAATGAAGCAGGGCCAGGGTAAAAAGCACTCCTGTGTCCTTGGCCCTGGTGCCGGCCGGCTTGGCCGGACCCTGATAGCGGTCCAGTGATTCCTTGACCTTGCCGTAGCGGGAAAGCATGGCGTCGATGTCCCGGTCGGGCAGGGTCTTCAGTATCTTGACGGCCGGTTCAATGTTGCGCCGGGAGACGTTCATCTCAAAGGCCAGGTCACCCAGGTCGGAAGAGCGGTTGCCGTTGTAAAAAAGCTCCTCGGCCATTTCCAGCACTTCCTTGGAACGCGAAGGCACCAGGCTGACGGCGTTCTTTAAGGCGGCGGCGGCGTCTCGGCCTTTTTCATCGGCCAGATGGGCCCCGGCCAGGGCGGTAAGCAGTTCAAAGTCCTCGACATTGTTCTTGAGGCCGGAGGCCAGCAGCTCGGCCGCCTTGCCGGGCTTGCCTTCGGTCCTCAGTTTGTCGGCTTTCTGCAGTATCTGCTCTTTGGAAAGCAGGAAGAAATCGGCTAAGGGAGACATGGGACAAAAGCTCCGTAAGGGTGAAATTGATCATTTGATCCACGGCCTTCGTGTCGAAGGCCAACATTTAAACTTAACACAAGCCAATTTTAAAGTCAAGGATAAATCGAGGATTTATTGAAATAAAAAAGGGAGTGAACTCAACCCCACTTCGTCAGTCAAACGCAAGCCTTTCTCAGTGCTGGCTTTCACTTACCCTTCTCTTGTCAAGAGAAGGGGTGGGGGATGAGTTATAAATGATTCCTCCGCTGTAGTCCAATGTAGTCCAAACCATAAAGTAAAAAAGGAAGCCCGGATCCATCGGGCTTCCTTTTTGAAAGTAAACTTGTTTCGGTCAGATCAATCCCAGTTCCTTCCCGGCGGCCTTGAATTCCTCCAGCACCCGGTCCAGCTGGGCATCGGTGTGGGCGGCGGAAAAGCTGGTGCGGATCATCTCCCGGCCCTCGGGCACCGCCGGGGACATCACCGGGTTGGCGAAGATGCCGTGGTCCATCAGGTGCTTCCAGAAGGCGAAGGCCTTTTCCCGCGAGCCGATCATCAGCGGGATGATGGGGGTGCAGGCCGAGCCGGTGTCGTAGCCCAGGTCCTTAAACCCTTTCAGCATCTTGTCGGTGTTGTGCCAGAGCTTTTTGAGCAGTTCCGGCTCGTCCTGCAGCACGTCCACCGCCGCCGAGACGGCCGCGGTCAAAGCCGGGGGCAGGGCGGCCGAGAAGATCATGCTCCGGGCAAAATGCTTGACGTAGTCGATCACCTCAAAATCCCCGGCCACCACTCCGCCGATGGCGGCGAAGCTCTTGGAGAAGGTGCCCATGATCAGGTCGGTCTCCTTCTCCAGACCAAAATGCTCGGCGGTGCCCCGGCCGTGGGCTCCCAGCACCCCCAGGGCGTGGGCGTCGTCCACCAGCAGCCGGGCCCCGTGCTTTTGGCAGACCTTGGTGATGCCGGGCAGGTCGGCGATGTCGCCCTCCATGCTGTAGACGCCGTCCACGATCACCATCTTTCCCTTGCCGTGGTCCAGTCCCTGCAGCACCCGGTCCAGGCTCTGGGCGTCGTTATGCTGGAAGCGGCGCATCGGTGAATAGGACAGCCGGCAGCCGTCCAGGATGGAGGCGTGGTCGTATTTGTCGGTGATCAGGATGTCGTCCTTGGTCCCCAGGCAGGAGATGACGCCCAGGTTGGTCTGCATCCCGGTGGAGAAGACCAGGGCCGCCTGCTTGTTGAGGAACTTGGCCAGCTTGGCCTCCAGCTGGTTGTGCATGTCCAAAGTGCCGGTGAGGAAGCGGGAGCCGGTGCAGCCGGTGCCGAACTTCTCGATGGCCTTGATGGCCGCTT
>JAURWH010000030.1 GCA_030655055.1 bacterium | reverse complement strand
ATCTGGGTGGACAGCCCGCTGGCGGCCACGGCCCACAGCAGTTTGTTATTTAGGATCTCCCAGAACGGCATATATCGGGGAACTGATTATTGTGGTTTGATGACAGGGGTTTGGGAATAGCTTACAGCTTATAGCATCAAGCTTCGTTAGAACGTCCGGTTCACCATGTAATCGGCCCACTGCATCAGCAGCTGCTTGTACTCTGTCTCCGGCAGCGGCTCCAGCGCGGCGATGGCCTTGCGCACGTATTTCTGGGCCAGCTCGGCGGTATGCTCGATGCCGCCCAGTTTCACGAACAGCTGGGTGACGCTCTTGACCTGGGCCGGGGTGGCCTTGGGATTGCCCAGGGTCTTCAGGATCAGATTCCTTTCGGCCCGGGAGGCCGCATTAAGCGAATGGTAGACTATCACCGTCCGCTTGCCCTCGCGGATGTCGGAGCCCACCGGCTTGCCCAGAGTCTTCTCGTTGCCCAGGATCCCCAGGATGTCGTCCTGGAGCTGGAAGGCCATGCCGCAGTGGGAGGTGAACTGGGACAGGGCCTCAACATAGGGATGCTTGTTGTTGGGCTGGTCGATCCCGATCATGGCCCCGGCCTTGCCGGCGAACTGGTACAGGGCCCCGGTCTTCTTCCAGAGCATGGCCAGGATCTTTTCCTCGTTCAATGATTCCAGCGGCATCTTGGAATACTGGACATCCAGGGCCTCTCCCTCGATCAGGGCCGACTGGACGTCGATCTCCAGGTCCAGGATCAGCTGCAGCACCAGGATGGGGTTCACCCCCCGCTCCCGCACCAGCTCGGTTAATAGCGCGATGGTCCAGCCCTGCTGCAGGTCCCCGGCCAAAATGGCCATGGAGGTGCCGTAGTGCCGGGCTTCTTCGCCCTTAAGCCCCAGCCGCTTGGCGGCCCGCTGGGTCAGCTCCTCGTGCACCGTGGCCGCGCCCCGGCGCAGCTTGTCCCGGTCGATGATGTCGTCGTGGACCAGGGTCCAGGTGTGGTAAACTTCGATGGCCGCAGCCGCCGGCAGGGCCTTGTCCTCGTCGCCGCCCACCGCTCCGCAGCAGAACAGGCAGACCGCCGGCCGTAATGATTTACCGCCGATCCCCAGGTAGCTGTGCATCCCACGGTAGATATCCTCGGGCAGGAACTTGTCGGGCCGGTCCTTAAGCTTAAGATACTGGTGAACTGATTCCTTGCGCTTTTTAACCTCTTCCAAAAGCCTGGCCAGGGGGCTGAGCTGGGCCGGCTTGGTTGCGGCCGCCGAGCCGGGTCGAGGCGTGACCGAAGGTTTGGCCGTCTTCTTTGCGGCGGGTTTGGCAATTTTCTTGCTAACCGGCTTGACCGGGCGCTTGATCGCTTTCTTCGGGGGGATCTTGGCTTTTGCCGCCTTGGCCTTGTGGGTTTTACTCTTGGTCATTGGGACCCTCCTCCAATTTCATTGCTTCGGTTTTAAATTCCCCCTGGCCGCTTAGGGTAAGTTTTTTGATCTTGAAATTCACCTCGTTCAATGCCGCCTTGGCCTGGCCCGTCAGTTCCATTCCCTCCTGGTACAGGCCCAAAGCCTGGTCGATCTCCACTTCACCGGATTCCAGTTTTTCCACGATCTGCTCCAGCCGTTTCAATGCTGTTTCCAGCTTGAAGTCTTTCGGCTGGTTTTTTTTGGCGGCTTTCATCGGCCCGTCTCCTTAACTGTCGTTTTAGCCCAGCCCTGGAAAAACTCCGCGGTCAGGCTGTCTTCCGGTTTCAGTGTCTTTGAGTCCTTGATCACCCTTCCCTTTTGGTCGCGGCAGATGCTGTAGCCCCGGGCCAGAACCGAGCCGGGGCCAAGGGCCGCCAGGGATTGGCTTAATCCGTCCAGTCTTGTTTTCAATAATCCCACCTGCCAGGCCATGACCGCCCCCAGTTGTTTCTGGGTCCGGACCAGCTGCTGGGATTTCTGCTCCACCAGATCGGCCAGCCTCATCATCCCGTAACTGCGGCTTACTGCTTTCAGCCTTTGCTCATACCGGGAGGCCAGCCATAACAGGGCGTTCTTCATCCTGACGCCGGAATCCGAAA
>JAURWH010000029.1 GCA_030655055.1 bacterium | reverse complement strand
TCTTTTATCCCCTGTTCTTTTGAAATTTCCCCAATTTCGGGGCGGATGGGGTTGCCGGTAAAAATTACTTTCGCATTTTTATCCAGGTACTGAGAGCATTCGGGGAAGCCGCCGTATATCTCGCCGGCAAAACGGGACAGGAATCTTACGGCTTTGCTGGGCATCACATCCAGCGCCAGCAGGGACACCGGGATCCGGAGCATCCAGGCGGCCAGCACCGGCGGGGCCGAGATATATCCCCCGGTTCCCAGGACCGCATCCGGCCTTTCGGTAATCATGTAAAAGAGCGACTGCAGGGTGGCGATAATAAAACTGAAGGGAAAATGCATCTTCTGCCAATGGGATTTTCCCAGGTAACCTCCGATGGTGATGTATCTCAGGCTGTAACCGGTTCCCGGCAGCACCCGGGCCTCAATGCCCTTTTTGGTGCCTATGAATTCCACCCGGTTGCCTGGTGCCAGTTTGTCAAACTCAGCGGCTACCGCCAGCCCGGGATAAAGATGCCCGCCGGTTCCGCCTCCGGCTATCAAAAGTTTCATCCTTCCTCCAATCACTGCCTGCGCCGGGCCGGTCGGCCCGGTAACGCGAAAGGTTCAGCATCAGGCCGGCCGCCGCCCCGTTGACCATCAGGGCCGAGCCGCCAAAACTAAGGAACGGCAGGGGTATCCCGGTGATGGGGAAAAGCCCTGAAGCCACCATTATATTTATTGCCGCCTGAATGAATATCCCCAGGCTCAAACCCAGCATCAGATAAGATTCAAAGGCCTCCGGCATCTGGCGGGCCATTTTTATCCCCCGCCATAAGATGACCCAGAAAAGAACCAGCACCGCAGCTGCGATCAGCAATCCGCCTTCCTCGGCAATGATGGAAAATATGAAATCGGTGTGGGCTTCCGGCAGGAACAGCAGCTTTTGCCGGCTCTGCCCCATCCCCACTCCCAGCAGCCCCCCCGAACCGATCCCCAGAAGCGATTGGTAGGTCTGGCTGAGGGCGTTCTTAAATCCGCCCAGTTCCTGGGGCGAAGGGACATGACCGAGCATTTTTTGGAATTGCAGGGAAACCGCCGACTGAAAATCGGAACTGGGGAGCTGGAACAATGTGCTTAGTTCATCGGAACCCTGGGAAGCCCACCAGAATCCGGCCAGCCGGTTCTTAACGTGGCTGAAGGTCAGCGCCAGGCCCACAAAACCCGCCATTCCCAGCCCCAGCACCGCGAACCAGGCCGGCTGGTTGACCCCGCCCAGGTAGATCAAGAGCAATCCCAGCACCGCTATCACCAGGGTGCTGCCGAAATCAGGCTGCAGCAGCACCGCCGCGCATACCAGTCCGATGCAGGCCAGGACCGGAAAAAATCCCTGCTTAAGGCTTTTCATCTTTTCCCCCCGGCGGGCCATGAAATCGGCCAAAAACAAGACCAAAAATAGCTTGGCGAACTCGGCCGGCTGGACCCCCAAAAACCAGCTCTTGGCACCGCGCACCGCCCGGGCCGCAAAGGGGGTGATGTACAGGACCACCAGCAGACCTATGAACACCGGCCCGATCAGGTGCCGCACTTTGCGGTAGTTGATCTTGAAGGCGGCGATGAAGGCCAGGGCCGCCGCCAGAAAACGCCAGAGGGTTCCCTTTAATATCCCCAGCCGGTAATAGAACGACCGGCCCCGGATCTCCCGGGGAAATGCCGACTGCAGCAGCATTCTGTTCAGCTTTACCAGCTCCTCGCCTTCCGGGGTCTGGGCCAGCATCCCGGCGGCGGCCTTTGATATTTTCACATCCTTGAAGGTCTGGTCGTCGTAAATGGCCCCCCCCAGCAGCAGCGGGTTAAGCGCTTCGGACAATATCTTCTTTAAACTGTCGGCGTCGACCTTTTTCAAACTGCCGTAATGCCCCAGCTGGTAAAGGGCCGAAGCCGGGAGCCGGCTTTTTACCAGGGCGGGAACCCCATCCCGTCCCTGGGAGATCTTTTGGGCCAGCGCGGCCGGCTGCTTGAAATCGCGGGACCGGAACAGGGCGGAATTGCCGGATATCAGGTAATCGCTGACGCTGTAGCTCATCACAAAGCCGTATCCGGCCAGAAGCAGCACTGCCACCAGCAGCAGATGGTCTATTTCGCCCTTACGGTAGTTCATTCTTCTTCAATCCGGCCACTGCCTGTTTGAACTGGTTGCCCCGGTCCTCAAAATCCTTGAACATGTCAAAACTGGCGGCCCCCGGCACCAGCATCACCAGCTGGCCGGGCCGGGCCAGAACCGAGGCCTGCAAAACCGCCTCTTTCATGCTTCCGGCCTTGTGAAGGTTCTTCATTCCCAATCCTGAAAGTTCCCGTTCCATCCGGTCCCGGCATTCTCCTATCAACACCGCCGCCCCTGCCTTTTGGGCGATCTCCTTCAGAAAATCGGAAAGGTCGACGTTCTTCTCCTTGCCCCCGGCAATGACCACCATCTGTTCCCCGAAGGCCCGCAGCGAGCTGACCCCGGCCGCGGCATTGGTGCACATGGAATTGTTGATGTAGCGGACGCCGTTCACCATCCCCGCTTCCTCCAGCCGGTGGGGTACGCCTTTGAATGTTTTCAGCGCCTGTTTGATGGTGGCCGGTGAGATTTTCAGGATCATGGCCGTGGCGGCGGCCGCCAGGGCATTTTGGACATTGTGCTGTCCGGGCACCGCCAGCTCCGAAGCCCGCATCAGCGGGACCAGTTCCTTGCCCTGCGCCCAGCACATCATCCCCTGGTCAAGGCAGGCCCCCTGCTCCACCCGGCGCAAAAGGGAAAACATCATTTTTTGTGACCCGGCCCCCGAGG
>JAURWH010000028.1 GCA_030655055.1 bacterium | reverse complement strand
CGCTAGTCGGACCTCACCGACACCCGCGCGATGTCCCCGGCGTGGGAGATGGGTATCACCATCTCCTCCTCGGCGAGCAGGTCCGCCACCGAGAACTTTTCCTCGGTGGCGGCCAGGATCTCGGTGCGGCGGGGGTCGGCGTACTTCTTCTTGAGCTCGGTGATTTCCTCCCGGATCACCCCCATCAGGCGCCGCTTGCTGTCCAAAATGCCCTTGAGCTTGGTGATCAGCTTAAGCAGTTCCTCGTACTCCTCGTCGATCTTCTTGGTCTCCAGTGAGGTCAGGCGCTTGAGGGTCATGTCCAGAATGGCCTGGGCCTGGATCTCGGAGAGTTTGAATTTTTTCATCAGCGAAGACCGGGCCTCGTCCACATTGGGCGACTTCTTGATGATCCGGACCACTTCGTCGATGTTGTCGATGGCTATCTTCAGGCCTTCCAGGATATGGGCCCGCTTCTCGGCCTGGGCCAGTTCGTATTTGGTGCGCCGGGTCACCACCTCCACCCGGAATTCTATGAACTTGCTGAGGGCCTCTTTCAGGGTGATCACCTTGGGCACCCCGTCCACCAGGGCCAGCATGATCACCCCAAAACTGGTCTGGAACTGGGTGTGCTGGTAAAGCTGGTTGATGGTCAGCCGGGGGTCGGCGTCGCGCTTCAGGCCTATCACCACCCGCATCCCGTCGCGGTCCGATTCGTCGCGCAGGTCGGCGATGCCGTCCACCTTCTTGTCCTTGACCAGTTCGGCGATCTTCTCGATCATGGTGGCCTTGTTGACCTCGTAGGGCAGCTCGGAGATAATGATGGATTCCTTGCCGTTCTTGGCGGTCTCCACGTTGGCCCGGCCCCGGATCATGATCTTGCCCCGGCCGGTCAGGTAGGCGTCCCGGATGCCGGAGACGCCCATGATCATGCCGCCGGTGGGAAAATCAGGCCCCTTGACGGTCTTCAGCAGTTTCTCCGGGGCCAGCTCCGGGTCCTCGATCAGCAGGGAGATGGCGTCGCAGATCTCGCCCAGGTTGTGGGGCGGGATGTTGGT
>JAURWH010000027.1 GCA_030655055.1 bacterium | reverse complement strand
ATAATCCGGGATGATATGGACTCCAACTCCGAGACGATGTTTTTTACTGATCTCTTTATATATTTCCCGGCGGACAGCGCATCAACTGAGCAAAAACTGCATTTAAAGGGACAACCTACCGAAGTCCTGATTGAAGAAACTCCAAAATGCCATTCGTACCTGTAGCTTGAGGAATATTTTTTCACCAGTTCTCTGCGGGGAAATGGCTGGGTATCTAAATCTTCATAATCCCTTACTGCTGTTTTATTAAAACTACCGCCATCATTACTGCTCAAGCCGACAATATTCTTTTCAGAACCCGGGGAGACCATTAACTCTCGCATCACAGAATAGCCGTCGCCCCTTACAATATAATCTACCTGAGGGATTTCAAAGTCTTCGGGTTTCACGGTGGCATGTTGCCCGCCTATGACTATTTTTACGTACGGCCAGTAATGTTTTATTTTAACTGCCAAACCTATAACTGCATTTACATGACAGGTTAAAGACGTAAAAGCTATCAAGTCCGGCTTGAACGCCTTAATGGCCCGAAAAATGTCCGGCTCAAACCTCATATCAATTATTAATACCTGGCTTTCGCTACATGCGGCAGCTACATATTCCAACCCGAGGGGTTCTAACATCCATAAGGAATCGCTGGTACCACCAATACTGTTAGTTGGGGGATATATTAGTAATACTTTGTTACAGGACATGTCTTTGATCAATTTCCGTCATTTTCTTGAATACATTTGGTTTCGGATAATGCTTGCGGTATTCAAATATATCCGTCTTTTGCAATATCTGATTTATTATGGGATCAGTATGCCTGACCAATTGGTATCGCTCAACAGGATAACCGCCGATTCTCATCTTGCTTAATTCTGCAGTCTGGCCTAAATTAATTTTTTCATATTTATTTTCGATGGAAAACCGTACTATCGCCAATAGTAGATTGTTGTAAATACTATATGCGTTATTAAATTTTTCGTTAAACCCGCCAAAAAGAAAATAGAGATACCGGCCCTTGGGCACTAAAAAGGCCCAGGCAAAAACTATTCCATCGGCTTCCAGCCCTAAAATATAGCTTTTAACTGGAAATCTTACAAAGTAATCTCGGGGCAATACTATTGAATGATACCGCCTGGCTACAGCCACGTATAAATCGTATGTTTTTTCATCAAATCTATCCGGCGTAATTATGCAAGATTTTAACTCTTGTCCCCGTTTCATTGTCTCAGTTATTCTGGATTTGTAATCTGACCTGAAACTCTCAAGATATTCGTCAAATGAATCCCATTTAATGTCCAGATCAACCGTAGGAAAGTGCCTGCGCCAGGACCAACCCCGGATGTCTTCCCCTCTTTCACCAAGCCCGGTTATCAATTGAAAACCTTTCCAAAATCTATTCATAATGTCCGCCACTTCCTTAAGCCGCCCGACATCAGAAAACCCGGGATCTGTGCTAAAAGGCATAGGCAGGGAGCAGATCGCAGCTGGTCGGTAAATTGTAATGGGCCCCACGGCAAATGGAAGATTTGACCGGCACACCGTGCCATTCAACGTTTGTTTTCCAGGATTCCCCGCCGAAAAATATTCTTGTTTTAATGGGCTGGTGGCAAATAAATGCTTCAATGTTTTCTTGTGACAGAATAAACCCGATAAACCGAATGCTTCATCCCATTTTTCAGGTAGATCATCGGGGCTGAAAAATACCTTTGACTCCGGCCCAGCTTTATTTTTTAAATGCTCTGACATAGGTCATTATGGAATTGGATAGATGGGGAAAATATTCTAACGGACCGTCATATTTGAATGTGATTTTATGAAAGCCGGCACTGGCCAGCCATGATTTTATTTTGTCCGTAGAATATCTTTTTAGCTGTTGTTCTTTATCGTCTGTCGGCCGGGGTATCAGAAGGTCTCTGCTTTTGATCACCTCTAAATTCCTGTTTGAAATACAGGGATAATAACCCTGCAGGGATAATATATGGATTGGCCAGAAAGGTAACTCCCAGATGGAATGCTGCCGCAGGGTGGACATCAGCAAAATACCATTTGGTTTTAAAAGCCCTGATAACTGTTTGATCTGTCTTTCAGGATCATCTGCCGTTTGCAAAACGCCAAAAAATAACACTGCATCAAAAATCTTCTCTTTTAAAGGCATAAATGAAACATTTCCATTTATTAACTGACAATTGTCAGTTCCCGCGCTCTTTTTTGCAACCATAAGACCATTGATGGAGTAATCCAACCCCACTGCTTTATGCCCCAATTTCACTAATTGTTGAATGTTTATCCCCGGCCCGCAACCGATATCAGCCACTAAAAGCTGTTTGCTGCCTGAATGCTTCCGCAAACCGTTATCAACGAACCTTTTCTGGTTTTCGACAATATACTCATACCACCAACTGGCTTGTTGCCAAACAGGCATATCTTTAAGCGCTAACTGGTCAAATTTATTACGCCAGTATTTTCCCAAGTTCATCGAGCATCTCTCCAAAGTTAATGGCCCCGGCAAATATTGCCGATGACAACCGTGAAACCCTTTTGAGTTTTGAAGATGCAATGTTCTTAATGTGCCTCAATTCTGGTCTGCAATCCATGATATCAAATATTTTTGAGGTATTCCCCCGGTTGCGCAACTGTCTGGTAAATTGATTCCGCCAGGGCATGATCCTTTCCTTTATCCACTCATCAAAATAAACCCAAAAATACCCGGGTCTGGCAATGACCTGAGCATCAGGAGCCTCTCCCGTGGCCAACTTCACCGCCATTTCCGCCAGGCCGGCGCCGGCCGTCTGGGAAACCCTTTGCCCCAAACCATAACGGGGGTTGAATTCTATGAAATCAAATCCACCGGTGTCCCAGTTGCGCATGAACTCTATGTCGCAGATGCCGCTGTAACCTGAATCAGCCAGCATTTTACAGCCGGCCTCATAAAGCTCCTGATGATAGATGGTGCGGACGATCACCCCGCTGCCATAAGGCCAGGGATCGGTTTTTACCTTCTGCATCATGCATATGGCATAGGGTTTGCCGTCTTTTACGGCCGCCCCGAACAAGAACTGGTTGAAGTCCACACCCGGCACCATTTCCTGGATCAGCGGGGAGAATCCCGCCTCCTTTATCTTTTGGCAGGCGTCTTTCAATTCGGATCGGTCATGGGCTACCAATACCTTGGTTCCGAGTTTATCCCTGAAGGATATGGTCATTGGACAATAACGGGGTTTTATAATCAGCGGATATTTTAATTTTCTGGTGAGTATCTCTTCCTTGTCCAATATCGCCGAATTTGGGGCCGAGACATCCGCCGATGCAGACATCTGCATCTGGTTCCATTTATCAAAATAGCTTTCCAGTATCTCAGTCTCGCAGGAAAGGGTTTTGAATTCAGGAGCGAGCTCTTTATGGTATTCTGAGATCCACTTGCGGCATTTCTCATTTACGCCCAAAAGTACTTTAAGGCCTGTTTCGCTTTGGGCCAATCTCAATAATTCCTCCAGCAGACCAGCCGGGTCGGTGTCGGGTAAGGGCAGGGATATCCCCCGGGCTTTTCTGGTATGCAGGGCGATGTCATTTTTACCATGGCCCACTACCGTGACGGAATAACCCGCGTCATTCAGTTCTCGGGCCATTTCCAGCCCCAAAAAATCCCCGCCCAGGATAAAAACTGATGTCTTGCTTTTATTCAATATACCGCCTATTCGTCAATTGTTACTAATTTCGGCCGGGCGAACGAAAACTCCGTCTCCATCGGAACAAAATACGCCCCAGCCCCTTCAATGCAGATCATATCCCCGATGGAAAGCTCCGGCAGTTTGGCCCCGGCAAACAACCGGTCCCAGGGCATGCAGGTGGGGCCTACAATATCATAAGTATTTTCGGACCCGCTGCTCTTTCCCAAAACAGACACCTTCCTGGTCTCGCCCACCAATGGTCCAGCCGCACCCACCCGGCCGCCGTCAACTATGGCATAATGTTTCCAACCGGACTGGCGCAGACCCACCACCTTGACCGCCAGCACTTGAGCATCCCCGGTTATCAAACGGCCCGGCTCGGCCCACATCTCAAGGCTCTCCAAACCGTGCTTTGCTCTGGCCTGTTTGAAGTATCCGGCTGTTTCCGCCAATACCTCAAACCCGTCATCCGGTCCTGCCACCGGGGCCGGCCACGGCCTGTCCCAAAGCCTAAGCCAGCCTTGCTCCCACAAGGTCAGCAGGCGCATATCCTTCCCGGGAAAGCCTCCTCCAATGTCAAGGGCCCTTATATCCGCGCCCAGTTTCAGTGTGATGGTTCTTATGAATTCCAGGGCCTCGTCCACCGCCAGGCGATAGGCCGATGAATCACTACTGCCCAGGTGAAAATGTATCGCTTTCAGCTCCAGCTTTTTATTGACCATGATTCTTTCAGCCATGGCAGAGGCGGAACCGTCCTTGATCACATGCCCGAACTGTCCCTGCCAGCCAACCGAAGGACGGACCCTCAGGCCGACAGTGATATTTTCTTTGGCAGTTTTCGAAAATTCATTTAGAATATCCAATTCCTGCGGGGCGTCAATGTTAATGCATCTGATCTTCTTTTCCACCGCGGTCTTCAATGCCGCCGGTGATTTGTATATCCCGTTGAACACTATCCTGTCCGGCTTGACCCCTAGGTCCAGGGCCAGGTTCAGCTCCCGCTCCGAGATCACCTCGGCCCCGGCCCCGTTCTGATGTAACACCTTCAGAATCTCCGGCACCGGGTTGGTCTTGTAGGAATAGAAGATGTTGCCGGCCCATCCGTAGGGAGAAAGCGCCGCCGCCGCCCGCTTCAGGTTTTCCGCCGCCTTGCCGCCAAAGGCAATCTGCAGGGGTGTGCCGTGCTCCCGGATCAGATCAAGGATCTTCTTGCTGGTGTTTATATCAGTTTCCATAATATTTTCCGGCTTGACATAATTATTTAATTTTTACTTTTCAGGGAAGGCCTTAAGGAATATGCTTTGTTCAATTCAATTTCCGCTTCCTGGCGCCGGTCCTGTTTCTTATACAACCGTCCCAGATTGTAATGGGCCTCGGCGCTGCCGGGTTTGATCTCTATCGCCCTCAGATAGGTTCTTTCCGCTTCCGGCAGGTCACCCTGCTGTTGGTACGCCGAACCCAGGTTCACCAATACGCCGGGATCATTGCCGTTGATCTCCAGAGCTTTCCGGTAATAGCGCAAAGCCTGGTCCAAATCGCCTCGTTGGTGGTAGATCGTTCCTATCCCGGCCAAAGCTCCTTCATTCCTGGGATCGTATTCCAGCTCCTTCTGAAAACAATAATACGCGCTGTCCTCCCGGCCTTGCTGCTGATACACCACGCCCAGGTTATAATTGGCCCCGGGAAGATCGGGCCGGACTGACAGCACTTCCTTTAAGGCCTGTCCGGCGTTCTCCAGCCGGTCGTTTTTCAGGTAGAGGATGCCCAAGTTTAGGCCGGCTTTGACAAACCTCTTGGATATTTGCCGGGCTTTCAGGTATTCCTTCTCGGCCGCCGGAGAATTATTTCTTTGGGAATAAGCCAGACCCAGCGCATTATGAGCCAATGCCGAGTTGGGGGATCTTTTTACCGCCCTGGTCCAGCAACTGAGATCGTCTTTAAAACTTCGGCTATAGACAAAAGAAACGGATCCCAGCAATACTGCCAAAAAGAGCCATCCCATTGTTGTTGATTTGCTGCCGAAAGGAAGGTCAAATATTTTCAGTTCCGGCAGCAAGATCAGTAAGCCTACCAGCGGCAGGTACAGCCTGTGATCCAGAAAGGCGTTGCTGTCACCGGCCAAAGCCAAGCCTGGCAGCAGAAACAACCCGAACCAGATTGCCCCAAAGGCGAAAGCCCGCTTGTTCCTTATTCCCCCGATAACAGCAGCTGCGATCAAGGCCGCCAGAGATATCAGGCCGTAAACAAGATTAATGTCTTTGAGATCGCGCACCAACGTCAGGTCGAACGGCAGTCCGATCCTTCCGAACACGGAGACAAGAGTGACTATAACTTCCCTTGGAGCTAAAAAAGACAAGGGGACCGGGCCGTATCCCGCCATGGCCCTGGACCTGGCCAGGTACCATAATATAACTGCGGTCAGCCAGACCAAAACCGGAAGGATCACTTTCCTGGGGTTTGCAACCCCCTTGTCCGGCAGCAACAACATGGCGGTCAGGGCGGCCACCGGAAAAACCAGGGCCGTTTCCTTGGTTAATAATGCAGCCAAAAAACAAATTCCCTGGGCGACCAGATATCTTATCTTTCCCGTTTCAAGGAACTGCAACAACGACAGCATCGCCGCCAACGTCCAGACGGCCAGCATTGTATCGTTACGGCCCGGAACCCAGGACACTGCGCTGGCCAGGGCCGGGTGAACGGCTAAAAGCAGCGCTGCGGCAAAAACCGCCGGGCGGCTTAACTTCAGTTTGAGGAACAGGGCAAAAGCCAGCCATACGGCCGCCAAGTGAAAAAGCACATTGCTTAGATGGAATATCCACGGCCTGCCAGCGGCTATGGCCGAATCAACCATCAGGGACAATGTCAGCAGCGGCCGGTAAAAGAACAGACCCGGGCCGGGCCCGAAAACGCTTTCGCTTAAGGCCGCCTTTATGCGCCCGAGGTCAAGGGCCTGCCCCGCCTGCCGGGAGACCAGGCTGACATCATCGTACCCGACAAAGCCAAACCTTACAGTCTGCCCATAGACCAGCGCCACTGCCAGCAGCAGCCAGATATAAGGTTTAAGACCGTCAAGGAAAATACTGGGAAACCCGCCGGCCGGGGCAACAATGGTATTTTCGGTCTTTGGACTGTGGGGCTTTTGTTTCGGCATGATATATATGTGTGATCGTCAGGTTTTAAGCTGCTTCTTCTTGGCCGCCGGGAACAGGATGTTGTTGAGAATCAGCCGGTAGCCCGGAGAGTTGCGGAAAAGCCTCAGGTCGGTGGCCGGATCGCCCACCATGTGCTGGTAGTCCTCGGGATCGTGCCCGCCGTAGTAGGCAAAGCTCCCCTGGCCGTAGATCCCATGCAGGTATTTTACCTCTTCGCTGCCGGCCACTTCGGCTAGGGCCACTATCCCCGGCTTGATCTTTGACCTTCTGAACCCCGTGTCCTGGCCCATGAATTCCCGCACCAGCGCCACATGGTTCTGCACCAGCATGCAGGAGATGGGGTCGTACTTGGCCGAAAAATCGAACAAGGTAAAATAGCTGTTGGCGCCCCGGGCCGCCGGCCCGTTGTCGCCCTCCGGCGCTCCGCCGTACTGATTGTTGACATCGATGTCGGAATGCTCGTAAACATAGGGGTTGACCATCAGCGAAAAGTCCCGGAAGGCCAGGGTTTGGCTGAAATCCAGCCGGGAAGAATAGCCTGGATCGACCGGGTCACTGTCAAATTCCTGGGGCACGATGTCGGTGGCGGCCGCCGCCAGGGCGATGTCCAGGGTGGCCGGGGCCGAGCACATGGCGAACAGGAATCCCCCCTGGAACAGGTACTTTCTCAATTGCTGCCCCACCGCCAGTTTCAGCTTGCTGAGTTTCTTATATCCCAGCTTTTGGGCCGTCCTAGTGTTGACCTTGACGTCGTTGCGGTACCAGTCGGTGTTCTGGTAGTTCAGGTAGAACTTGCCGTACTGCCCGGTAAAATCCTCGTGGTGCAGGTGCAGCCAGTCGTATTGGGACAGGGCCCCGGCCATAACCTCCTCGTCCCACAGAGTGGCATATGGCACCTCGGCATAGTCCAGCACCAGGCGTACCGCATCGTCCCAGGGATCGTAGGTGGGCGGAACATAGACCGCCAGCTTGGGAGCTTTTTCCAGCTCGATCCGTTCCATGTTGGCCGGCTCCATCTGCCCGTATATGGACTGGATATCGCCGTCTGATACTACGGAGAAGCTTACCCCGCGCAGGTTGCAGAGCTGGCCCACCATCTGGTCATGATCGGTCAGAAATGACCCGCCCCGATAGTTCAAAAGCCACTGGACCTTGACCCCCTGCTGCAGACAGCGGTAAACCACGCCGTAGGCCTTAAGGTGATCGGACTGATTGAGGTCCATGGGGATCAGAATTCCTCCGCTACAAGCCGGGGAAGCCAGGAATAGGCAAAAAACAGCGGAAAAAACCAGACCTTTGGTTATCTTTACAAGGCTTGACAGCATAACATATTAGTTTAAGGCTAAAATGTTGTTTTGTCAATGTTTTTTGAGCGGTTTGGCAATAAAAAAGGCAGCAAACCTGCTGCCTGGAATATCATTGAATGAACTCTCCAATCAAAGTGGCCTGGGTGGCCTTTTCTATCTTTACTTTCACAATTTGGCCGGGTTTAAGCTCCCTGCCGGAATTTACCGCCACGGTCTTGTTACCCCCGTTCCGGCCCATGAACTGGCCCTGGGACCTTTTGCTTTCCTTCTCCACCAGCACCTCGAATGTTTTGCCTATGTCTGCCTGGTTGGATTCTATGGTAATCTGCTGCTGCAGTTTTATCAGCCGGTTTAGCCGCTCCAGCTTTTCCGGCTCCGGAATACTGCCCTCCAGCCCACAGGCCCTGGTTCCCGGACGTTCCGAGTATTTATAGGTGAAG
>JAURWH010000026.1 GCA_030655055.1 bacterium | reverse complement strand
TCCATCTATCATTAAGAAGTTAAGACGCTTTGAAGGTGTGAAGCTCAGGACAAAATAGTCTCGCAATTTCGCATCTTCGGATCTTCCGAATTTCATCCAAATATTAATGTCAATCATAGACGTGGTGAGGTTCCCGAGTGGTCAAAGGGAACAGACTGTAAATCTGTCGGCGAAGCCTTCGGAGGTTCAAATCCTCCCCTCACCACCACTTTGCTAATTTTCAACACCTAATTTCTAAATCCTAATTTTAGTGTTTAGGAATTAGGTTTTTGAGTTTAAGATATGCGGGTGTAGCATCCTCCTACGCAATGATGGTCATTTCCAAAGCATGCTTCGGAGGACGAGGTAAGCAAATCAAGCGGGTGTAGCACAACGGTTAGTGCTCCTGCCTTCCAAGCAGGATACGACGGTTCAATTCCGTTCACCCGCTCCATTTTTAAGGCGTTCTGGTGATCCAAAAAAGGGTCATCAGGGCGCCTTTATCTTTTTGCCTGACCGGTCCCAAAAACAACCATAAATACGGGTTTTATTTGATTGCAAAACTCAATCCGCTATGATAAAATTAACCTTTTAGTATGCATAACTCCAACTTACATAAAATATTGCCTCTGGTGCAGAGGCCGGGACGTTACACCGATAACGAACTGAATTCCGTCCACAAAAACTGGGACCAGGCGCAGGTAAAGATCGCCCTGGCCTATCCCGACCTTTACGAGATCGGGATGTCCGGCCTGGGGCTGGCCATCTTGTATTCGGTGGTCAACCGGCTGCCGCAGGCCTTGGCCGACCGAAGTTACCTGCCCTGGCCGGACATGGAAGAGGCCATGCGCAGGCAGGGGATCCCGCTGTTCGGATGGGAGACCCGGCGCGAGCTTAAGGAATTCGATGTTCTGGGCATTACCCTGCAGACCGAGCTGTGTTACGCCGGGGTGCTGAACCTGCTGGACCTGGCCGGCCTGCCGCTGTATTCTGACCAGCGACAAGAGGACCATCCCCTGGTGATCGGGGGCGGCTCCTGCTGCGCCAACCCGGCGCCGCTGTCAAAATTCTTCGATGCCTTCGTGATCGGAGACGGCGAGGAGGCCATCGTTGACATCTGCGGGCAGTTGCAGGAAGCCAAAACGAAAAACGAAAAACGAAAAACGAAAATTGAACGGTTGTCCCGGATCCCGGGTGTCTATGTTCCCCTGATCCACGATGGATCAAAGGCCAGGATCAGGGCCAGGCACATCTCCACACTGAACATCAAGGATGCCGCCCACCCGCCGCTGGTGCCGCTGGTGGAGGTGACCCACGACCGTCTGACGGTGGAGATCGCCCGGGGCTGCACCCGGGGCTGCCGTTTCTGCCAGGCCGGGATGGTCTATCGCCCCCGGCTGGTAAGGTCCGAAGATGAGGTGGTGAAGCTGGCCAGGGAGGGCATCGCCAAAAGCGGCTGGGACGAGGTCTCTCTGCTCTCGCTTTCCTCCGGGGATTACCCGGATCTCCCGGGGCTCTTGCAGAAACTTAACGGTTGTTTTTCCAACTCCAAAGTGGCCATCTCCCTGCCGTCATTGCGGCTTGATTCCTTTGACGGGGAGATGATAGAGGCCCTGAAAAAGGTGAAGAAGACCGGCCTGACCTTTGCCCCCGAGGCCGGCAGCCAGCGTCTGAGGGATGTGATCAACAAGGGGATCAGCAGGGAAGAGCTGCTGCGGGTGATAGCCCTGGCCAAAAAAGAGGGCTGGATGCAGGTCAAACTGTATTTCATGATCGGCCTGCCCACCGAGACCGGGGAGGACCTGGAGGAACTTTACGACCTCTGCCACCAGGCCTCAAAACTTGGGGTCAACCTTAAAGTGGCGGTCTCGCCCTTCGTGCCCAAGGCCCAGACCCCCTTCCAGTGGGAGGCCCAGGACAGCTGGGAGACGCTGTACCAGAAGATAGACCTTCTATCCCGGGGCCTCAAGTCCCACAAGGTCCAGATGAAATGGCACGACCTGCGCTCCTCCAAGCTGGAGGGACTGCTGGCCCGGGGCGGCAGTGAAACGGCGGCCCTGATAGAAAAGGCCTGGCAGAAGGGGGCCAAGCTGGACCAGTGGAGCGAGCATTTCGTCTGGGGGCGCTGGGAAGAGGCGATGCAGGAACTGGGCCTGGATCTTAACGAACTGTGCCGGGCCAGGACCGCCGAGGAAACATTGCCCTGGGATAACATTGATTACGGGGTCTCCAAGAATTTTCTGCTGCAGGAAAAGCAGAAGGCCTACCAGGAACAGATCACCTCTGACTGCCGGGAGCAGGGATGCCACGGCTGCGGAGCGGACTGCGGAACGCAGGGAACAGGGATTAGGGAACAGGTATCAGGGGACAGGGGATCCGACTACGCTAAAGCTTCGTCGGACAAGCAGGGAACGGCAAACGTCAAACGGGAAACGGCAAGTGTTAAACAGTTGGCAGACGGTTTCGGGCGCAGTGCCAAGAAGATGGCCGGGCCGGCCCCGCTGGCCAGGACCAAGTTCCGCCTGCGCTATGCCAAGGGCCCCGAGCTGCGCTTCATCTCGCACCTGGACCTGATGCGGGCCTGGCTTAGGGCTGTCAGCCGGGCGGAGCTGCCGGTGGCCTTCTCCCAGGGCTTTTCCCCGCATCCCAAAATAGCTTTCGGCCCGCCGCTGGCTTTGGGGCTGACCACCAGCGCCGACTACATGGACATCCAGCTGGACCGGCCCCTTTCTGAGGACATCGGACTGCTGATCAATCCCCATTTGCCGCCGGGGTTGAATGTGCTGGAGTCCAAGCCGATCTTCGGCAACGCCAAATCCATCACCGAGCTGTGCGATGCCGCCGAATACAGGGTGCAAGGCGATCCAGACTTTGATACACGGACCGCGGTGCAGAGGGCCAAGGAGATACTGGACGGCAAAAAGCCCTGGCCGGTCAATGTCCTGCGCAAGGACCAGCACAAGGAACTGGACCTGGCTCCCCAGATACTGGACATCTCGGACGAGGCCGGTTCCCTTAAGATCAAAATGCGGCTGGTGGAGGGCGGGGTCAAGCTGAACGAGGCGCTGGCGGTGATACTGGAACTGCCGGAGGGGAAGATCAAGCAGCTGCTGATAGAACGGGTGGGGATGTACCACATCACGCCCCGGGAGATGCTTAGTCCCATGCGCTTTGTCTAGTGAAATTATTTAGCCACAAAAAGCACAAATGGCACAAAATAGCTAAGATACTTTATCAGGATCTGTATAATAACAAAAGGTTGATAAAATGATAAAGCGTTCGGTTAATACTTTTGTCATATTGTTTTTGACAGGACTGGCAACTGGCTCTATGACTGCATACGCAATGACACCGGAAGCCATGTTGCAGGAGGCCGGTAAAATTTCTACAGTTGCCTTGAATAACATTTGCGCCATAGATTCCGTTAATGCCTGGGCGGTGGGGGATAGCGGGACAGTTTTAAAAAGAACGGCTAATGGCTGGGAAACAATCAAAACCAATATAGAAAATACCAATGATTTATCATTAAAGAGCGTGTGGGCATCAAAAAGCAATCCAAATTATGTTTGGATCGTAGGATTTGACAAAAAGGAGAAGAAGAACATTCTGATTAGAACCCAATGCGGCAGGGCAGAAAAACCCAGATGGCTGATGAATTCCGGTTGGATGTTGGAAAGATCAATTGAGTTTGTAAGTGTTAGATTCGTGGATGTAAACAATGGGGTTATATACGGCACTCAAGGAACAAGGCTGCAAACGCATGATGGCGGGTGTACCTGGACCCGTGTGCCGTTAGATGTAGATTTAGGCAGGTAACCATGAAACGCTGTATATTAATATTCTGCATTCTGCCTTTTGCATTTTGCCTTTGTACGGCCCAAACCACTTACAACCTTGACGTCATCTGGCATTGTCCCAAACCGGATACATTCCCGTGGATCATGTGGGGGTGTTCAATCGCATCAGGTGATTTTAATAATGATGGGTATATCGAAATAATAAGTTACGATTTGAATGGTAACGGACCAGGCAGGACAAAATATAAAAGATATATGTATTCAAGCAACCCGCTGGATACTATTCCGGAATTAATACAGGAGGATTCCACAGGCAACGACCCCAGCTTATGTGCCGGTGATTGGAATGGTGATGGGATTACAGATTTTGTGACGGTGGCTTTTCCCATTGAAGATTATATTGGGCGAATTTTAATTTGCTATGGAGGTGTGGGTTTTAATTTAACTGCAACTGATACAATCTATGCACCAAGCACAGGGATAGGTTATGGAGAAAATAACGCAATAAGGTCTGGCGATGTAAATGGAGACGGGTTAGATGATTTGATAATAGGTGCCTACTGGGGCGGGGGCGTGTTTATTTATTATGGCGATACATTGGGGTTGCATAAAACACATGATATCCGTTTACAAAGCAACTATAGCGAGAATTTTGGACTGTCTGTAGCCAGTGGCGATATGAATGGAGATGGATATGATGAAATAGCGGTGGGCGCGCCATATAACCCCGAAGGCGTCGGCGGTGGCAAAGTTTACATATTTAAGGGCGGTAATCCGATGGATACAATACCATATGATGGGACACTTGGTGAAAACATTGGCGCTTGGTTAGGGGAATTTAATTTTGATATTGTGAATAATCCTAATGGTGCATATAGCACTGGGTTTTGGGGTACGCCATTTTCGCCTGATTCACCGCCAACACCGGGCAAACAATATTGGGTATATGGTGGGCCAAGCTTCGATGGAATTTCTGATATGAGTTTGTTCGGCTATTATTATGATAGCGGTATTGGCTATTGCAGCGCCAATGCCGGGGATATAGACAGCAATGGATACGGTGATTATATAAGTGGCGCTGCCTATGAAGGTAACGAAAGAGGTGCAGCTTATATATGGCTTGGTAAAGCGCAACTAAATAATTATTGCTATGGTTCTATCATTGGACTTGATACGGCACAAACTGGCGGATACACTTTTAATATGGGCGGCAGTGTTTTTTCCACGGGTGATATCAACAGAGACGGCAAAGATGAATTCGCAATTTCTAATTATTTTGGTGGTTGGGACAGCAAGCTACCCGCCATTTGGGTTTGTAAATATACCGGGCCTGTGGGAGTAACCGGGGAACCGGTAAATAATGAACAATTGACATTACAAGATATGCTGCAGAACAGCCCTAACCCGTTCAGCCAATCAACAATCATCAAATACCAATTATCTCAATCCGGACAGGTTGGTCTAAAGATATACAACATACAAGGTCAAATGGTTAAAACGTTGGTTAATGAAGCTAAGAAAGCTGGGAGTTATGAAATCCGCTGGGACGGCAGGGATGATAAAGGTAACAAGGCAACCAATGGAATATATTTGTATAGTTTGCAAACCAAAGAAGAGCGTGTTGTAAAAAGAATGATACTGCTGAAATAGTTAAAAACACCTGACGAATAAATTGTGCTTTTTGTGCATTCTGTGGCTAATTATGGTAATCGGTAAATGTGTGGTTGAAAATGCGGAACATCAAACTTCTTCTTGAATACGACGGCACGGCCTTTGCCGGATGGCAGGTCCAGCCGGAGCAGCGCACGGTGCAGGGGGTGCTGGAGTCGGCCCTGTCCCAGATGACCGGGGAGAAGGTGTCGCTGACAGGCTCGGGCCGCACCGATGCCGGGGTCCATGCCTCGGGGCAGGTGGCCAATTTCAAGACGGATAAAGACATTCCCTTAAAAGCCTTCAACGAGGGCCTGAATGCATTGCTTCCAAAAGATGTGGCGGTGCTCCATGCAGAAGAGACCGACCCGGATTTCCATTCCCGTTTCGGCGCCACCAGCAGGCTGTACCGCTACCAGATCATCACCCGGCGCTCGCCCTTGCTGGAGCGCTATGCCTGGAGGATCCTCTATCCGCTGAACCGGGATGCCCTGCCGGAACTGTGCAACGTAATACTGGGCAAACACGATTTCACCGCCTTCGCCTCGGCCCAGGCCGAGGTGGACAATTTCAATGTGAACGTGACCCGGGCCGGCTGGAAGGATTACGGGGGCGTGCTCAGCTTTGAGATCCTGGCCGACCGCTTTCTGCATAACATGGTCCGGATCATTGTAGGGACCATGATGGACACGGCCCGGGGGCACCTTAAGCCGGAGGATATGAAGAGAATACTGGAGTCCAGGGACCGGACACTGGCCGGAAAGACCGCCCCGGCCTGCGGGCTGTGTTTGGTGAAGGTGGAGTACTGAGAAAACCGGGGATATTAATGGGACGCTGATTTTCGCGGATTCTCGCAGATTTTATTTAAAATAATAAAACCATGATTAAAAGCATCAAAGGCGGCAAAGCCTGGCCGCACAAGAATTTCATCTTCGACCAGTCGATCGAAGCCTTGACGGCCCCCAAGTCCCTGGCCATCACATTATGGCATGGCGGCCGGGCCATTGTGGCCAAGGGCGACCAGCTCAAGGCCAACGCCCAGGTGGGCTTTGATAATACCGGACTGCCGGTGTTCACCGGGCTGGCCGGCAGGGTCACCAGCGTGGCAGATTTCCCGGACCTGGTGGCCCGTCCTAGGGATTTTGATTTTCCCCGGACCACGGTGTTCATAGAGACCGAGCCGGAGCAGCCCGCCCGGGAGCCGGCCTTCGAACCCTGCCCCCGGTTCTGGAAGCTTTCCAAGGCCGAACTGGCCGACCGGGTCTTTAAGGCCGGCGTGGCCGATCTGCGCAATGATGACCTGGAGAAGTATCTGATCTTCGACGGGCTTGACCTGGAACCGCCGCTGTCAACCAATGTCCGGCTGCTTAAGGAACGGCCAGAGCAATTGATCGAAGGCATGCGGATCGTGATGCAGATCCACGGCTCCACCCGGGCCAGGCTGGTGCTTTCGTCCCGGATGAAGGCGCTGAACGCCGATCTCAAGTCTCTGCTGGCCAGCGCGGTCAACATCTCCATAGAAAAGGTCGAGCCGAAATACCCCCAGCAGAACGGAAAACTTGTCAGGCATACTGTCTATCGGAGCCAATCCGCGGCCATCTACGGGATGGAGGCCCTGCTTAACGTCAGGCAGGCGGTGGTGCTGGGCCAGCCGCTGGCCACCAAGTTCTGCACCCTGTGCGACGACACCAAGGGCCAGAAGCGCCTGGCCGAGGTTTACATCGGAGCCAGCGCCGCCGAAACGCTTAACTTAAGGCCCCAGGATTACTCCAGCCTGAAGCTGCTATCCGGCGGCCTGCTCAGCGGGACCTGTCATTACAGCATCCAGCTGCCGGTGGACCGGAACACTGCCGGACTGATGTTCTACCGCAACCAGGCCCCCAGGGAAAACCATCCCTGCATCAACTGCGGGCAGTGCCTGTCCATTTGCCCGGCGGGGCTGGCCCCGGCCCGGATCTTTCCCCTGGTCCGCGACGGACAGAACCAGGAACTGGCCCGGCAAAGACCGGAGAACTGCCTGGAATGCGGACTCTGTACCTTTATCTGCCCCAGCGGGCTGCTGCTGTCGCACCAGATAAAAGTGGGAAAAATGATACTGGAGGGCAAACTGTGATGCTGAATGTTTCCCTGCCTCCCCATATTGCCAGCCGCTATCGTCTGAAACAGTTGAATATCCGCAGGCTGGCGGCCATAGCCCCCATGGTCTTTTCCGCCCTATATCTTTTCGGGACAGGATTTTTGTATTCCCTGCTTGCCGGGCTGGCCGGCTCAGTGATCCTGCCGCTGATCATAAAAAAATGGCGCCGCAATTTTCTGGACCTGGCCGGGGCTTTCTTCACCGCCACCGTAATTGCCCTGCTGATGCCTGCCGGCGTTGATTGGTATTATCCGCTTTTGGCCGGGATCGTTATCTCGGGAGCCAGGGCCTTGCTTTCGGAAAAGGACCGGCTGGCGCCGGTGAATTTCATGGCCCTGACCTTCGCATTATTCGTGCTGGCCACCCCGTACGGCTTGGACCCGGTCTATCACTGGTCTGCCAACAGCGGAGGCTGGGCCAAAGGGAATTTTTACTTCATGACCGGCTGGCTGCCATTGGCCTTCAGTCTGTTTATGCTCCTGTTGCTGACAGGGAGGCTCTACAAGGTCAGAATTCTACTGCTGTCAATGCTGTCGACCGGTGCGGTGTTATCACTGACCAGCCAAATGACCGGCGTCCCCCCGATAGGAACGATCGACCTGGCCGGACTGCAGGCCTTGCTTTTCCTGTCCGGGATACTGGCCATTGACAATCATCATACGCCGCTGACCGGTTGGGGGCAGACCATCTACGGGCTTTTGGCCGGGACGGTCTTTGCGCTGTTTGCCATGAAAGGCCTGCTTTACCAGGGTCTGATATTCTCGGCGCTGACGGCCAGCCTGTTCACTCCGTTCCTGGATTGTCTGTTCACCGGGGGATACCGCCGGACAAAAGGCTAGAAATTGTCGGGCCTGAGTTGTAAATTACAAAGTAAATAAATAGGAAATGGTAAATTGCTATCCTTAGCCCAGTCCTTAAGGGCTGGGCTAAGGAAAAATCCAGCATTACGAATTGACAACCAGAGGAAAAATTGGTAGAATTAAAATCCATAACTATTTATATAACAACAAATTAAATTATTGTTTACACGGAGGACAAATCAATGGCAGACACAGCGGCAGAAAAATCAAAAGCTTTGGATCTGGCTCTTTCTCAGATAGAAAAGCAGTTCGGAAAAGGCTCGATAATGAAACTGGGCTCCAATTCGGCGATCGTTCCGGTGGAGGTGATCCCCACCGGGTCCATCTCGCTGGATGCGGCCCTGGGAGTGGGCGGGGTGCCCCGGGGCAGGATCGTGGAGATATACGGCCCGGAGGCCTCCGGCAAGACCACCCTGGCCCTGTCCATAGTGGCCCAGGCCCAAAAGCTGGGCGGCACCGCCGCCTACATAGACGCCGAGCATGCCATGGATCCCAAGTACGCCAAGGCCCTGGGCGTCGACATAGACAATCTCTTGGTGGCCCAGCCCGACACCGGCGAGGAGGCGCTGGAGATCACCGAGACCCTGATCCGCTCCAACGCCATGGACGTGATAGTCATTGACTCGGTGGCGGCCCTGGTGCCCAAGGCCGAGATCGAGGGTGACATGGGCGACAGCCACATGGGCCTGCAGGCCCGGCTGATGTCCCAGGCTTTGCGCAAGATCACGGCGGTGGCCAACCGCTCCAAGACCTGCATCATCTTCATCAACCAGATCCGGATGAAGATCGGGGTGATGTTCGGCAACCCCGAGACCACCCCCGGCGGCCTGGCCCTCAAGTTCCACGCCTCGGTGCGGATGGACATCCGGCGGATCGAGGCCATCAAGCAGGGAGAGGTCAACATCGGCAACCGGGTGCGGGTGAAGGTGCTTAAGAACAAGGTGGCCTCGCCCTTCCGCAACGCCGAGTTCGAGATCATCTTCGGCCAGGGCATCAGCTACATCGGCGACCTGCTGGACCTGGCGGTGGAGAACAACATCATCGAGAAGAGCGGCACCTGGTTCTCCTTCAAGGGCGAGCGGCTGGGACAGGGCCGGGAGAACGTGCGCGAGATGCTGAAGACCAATGCCGACCTGCTGGCCGACCTGGACAAGGAGGTCAAGGCCAAACTGGGGATAGCCCAGGCCGGCAAGTCCGAAGGACCCAGGGAAGCCCGGGAGCCGGCCAAGGAAGAGGAGAAGGAGAAGGGCAAGCGGGGGAGAAAGTAACTTCATAATTTAAATTGCATGATTTAAATTGCAAAATTTGAATAACTGCGTACAGTGTCTTTTGCCGGAGAGCGCGCCGGGCATCAGTTTCGATGATTCCGGGGTCTGCAACTACTGCCGGACATACAAGAAGACCAAGCTTAACGGCGAGGAGGCCCTGCTTAAGATCCTTGACCGCCAGCGCCGCCGGGGCGGAAAGTACCAGTGCCTGGTGCCATTGAGCGGCGGCCGCGACAGCACCTTTGCCCTGCTTAAGATGGTCCGCGATTATGGACTCAACGCCCTGGCGGTAAATTACCAGAATCCGTTCACAGCGCCCGAAGCCGTCCGGAACATCCAGCAGGCCACCGAAAAGCTGGGGGTGGAGTTGGTGAGTTTTGGATTGAA
>JAURWH010000025.1 GCA_030655055.1 bacterium | reverse complement strand
ATGTTCACCTGCCCGGTGGTGGGACGGTCCAGGCAGCCCAGGATCTGCAGCAGGGTTGATTTTCCCGAGCCGGAGGCCCCGGTGATGGCTATGGTCTCGCCGGGCAGGATCTCCAGGTCCAGTCCCTGCAGCACCGTCAGGGGCTTGGCGGCAGGATTGAATGTCCGGGAAATGTCCCTGGCTTTTATGATCGGTTCTATGGTGCCTGTCATTGGCTGATTGATTTTGTTTTTGAAGGTTACCTTTGGCTGGCCCCGGACCTGTTCCCCTTGACCAGCAGCACAAACAGCATCACCGCCAGCAATGACATGGCCGCGCCGTAGACAAATGCCGCCTTAAAGCCAAAGCTCTGCCATAACAGACCGGCCGCGGCGCTGGCGGCAAAGGCGGCCAGGCCGTTGGACATATGATAGACCCCCATCCCGGTGGCCCTCAGGTCTTCCTGCACCAACTTGGAGGCATAGGCCTTGCCCACCCCGTCGGTGAAGGCGGTATAAAAACCGTAGACCGCGAACAGGACCCAGACCAAAGACGGATGGTGGTTGAAGGCGAATCCCAGGTACACCAGGCTGAACAACAGCAGCCCGAAAGTGTAGACCTTTCTGGCGCCGAACCGGTCGGCCAGCATTCCGGCGGGGTAGGATCCCAGGGAGTAGGTCAGGTTGTACAGCACGTAAGCCAGGATGACCGTCACCACGGCGTTTGATGTCCCGGCAAAAAGGTCCTTGGCCCTGATGATCAGAAAGACGTCCGACGAATTGCCGATGGCAAAGATCAGGTTTATGAAGATGAAGATCTTGAAATCCCGGTTGAACGACTTCCATCCGAAACGGGGCTTTTTATACCGGGCGGTGAAAGGTTTCTCCTTTACCAGGAACAAAACTATCACCCCCAGCACGGCGGGGACAAAGGCCCAGAGAAAGACCTGGCGGTACGACAGGGCCTGGGCGGCCGGATCGGAGGAGTTCATTTTGCTCATGAAGAACAACGCGGCCAGCGGTCCCAGCACCGCCCCCAGGGAATCCATGGCCCGGTGCAGGCCAAAGGCCTTGCCCCTCTGCGATTCCGGGGTGTAATCGGCGATCAGGGCGTCCCGGGCCGAGGTCCGTAATCCCTTTCCGGTGCGGTCCAAAATGCGCATGGCCAAAACGAAGGGCCAGCCCAGGAACTGGGCAAAGGCCAGCAGGGGCTTGGAAAAGGCCGATAGGGAATACCCCCCGATCACGAACGGCCTTCGTTTGCCGGCCTGGTCGGACCACCAGCCGGAGAATATCTTGAGGATGTTGGCGGCACTCTCGGCCAGGCCCTCTATCAGGCCCAGGGCCGCCATCGGCGCCCCCAGCACCGAGGTGATGAAAATCGGCACTATCGGATAGAGCATCTCCGAAGAGATGTCTGTCAGCAGACTGACCCAGCCCAGCCGGATCACATTGGGGGACAACCTGGGTTTATCGGCGTTTGCCATTTTTAGGGTCCTCTGATCTGTTGTCAATTGCCTTGATCGGGCTAGTATGCCCCCCCGCCCAGGATGACCGCCGGAATGGTCTTGAAAAGAATTTCTGTGTCCAGCACTGGGGAACTGTGCTCCAGGTAATAAATGTCCAACAGCACCATCTCTTCAAAGGACAATTCGCTGCGCCCCGAGATCTGCCAAAGCCCGGTCATGCCCTGGGGGCCTTCCAGCCTTCTTTTGTGCCATTCTTTATATTGGGCCACCTCGAAAGGAAGAGGCGGGCGGGGACCGACCAGGCTCATCTCGCCCAGAAAGACGTTGATCAACTGGGGAAGTTCATCCATGCTCAAACGCCGCAACCAGCGCCCCACCGGGGTTATCCGGGGATCGTTGCGGATCTTGAAGATCGGTCCGTCGGCTTCGTTCTGTTCCATCAGCCGGTGCTTGTTCTTTTCAGATCCCTGGAACATGGTCCGGAATTTGAATAATTTGAATTCGCGGCCCGCCTCCCCCAGCCGGATCTGCCGGAAAAAGACCGGCCCCGGCGAATCGAGCTTTATCATAATTGCCGATAACCCGAATACCGGGGAAAGGAACAGCAGACCCAGGCCGGAACCCAGGACATCGATCGTTCTTTTAAAGGCCCGGTAGGACTTTTGGAACAGAGGATAATGGGGCCGGAACAGGGATATCCCCGCCATGTCATAAATGCCGGCCACCCTGGCCAACAAGTCGGTGCGGTGCGACACTATCCGTACTTCTATCTTCTGACTGTGGCAGTATTCCAGAATATGGCTGTAATCGGCCAGGTGGCGGGAGAGATCCGGAATGAATACTTCCTCCACTTGCTGCTGGGGAATGGTCCGCTGGCATTCGGTATAGAGGCCCAGGGCCTTTACCCCGCAGTAGCTGAAATTAAGATCCCTGGAGGTCTCCACCAAAAACCCCATGATCCTGTAACCCAGGGCGTGATTGGTTATCAAATGATCCAATATCGCCTTGGCTGAACGACCGTTTCCCACGATCACTGCATTTTTTACCCCCCACCCCTTTTGCATCCGGCTAAGATTCAATTTGAAAAGCAGCAGCCGGCTGATGGTCAAAAACACCGGGGTGATGACAAAATACATCACGATGTAACCCCTGGAATAGTAATATCCCTTCAGCAGGAACACTATGGTAACCAGCGCGATCAAACTGTACAGGGAGGACTTTAAGAGGTCCAGCACCTGTTCCGGACGCGGTTGCTTTCCCACCCGGCGGTAGCTGCCGATCAGGGCCAGCCAAAACACATAGGCCAGCAGGACCCACAGCTTCAGCTCGGGCACCGAGCCCCGGCCCGACTTGGCGAACGGCAGCAGGTCAAACCACAGCCACTGGGTCAGGCCGGCCGACAGCCAGGCCGTCAGACAGTCGGTCAGCAGAACCAGCGCCGGAAATATTTCCCCCCACTTTTTTCTTAATGTCATGGCTTCCCCTCCCGGAACTTTGCGTATTCAACATCCACTATTTTTTTTAACTGCCGTATAAAACTCTCCTGATTGAAACTCCAGGCATGCTTTCTTATTTGCTCCCGGTCAAATCCTGTTTTTTCAAAACGTCTTATGGCTTCTATCAAAGACTCCACCGTCTGCTGATAAAAGAAAGTCCCGGTTTTGCCCTCCACCACCGTCTCCAGGGCGCCGCCCCGGCCGTAGGCTATCACCGGCTTGCCGCAGCACTGGGCCTCCAGCGGGGTCAGCCCGAAATCCTCCAGAGTGGGGAATATCAGGGCCCGGCAGTTCTGGTAATAATCCAGCAGCTGGCGGTCGGAAACCTTGCCGGCAAAGCGGACATTGGACAGGGCCATTCGTTTTAACCGTTTCATCTCGGAACCGTCTCCCACCACCACCAAAGCCCGGCCGGTCAGATTGAAGGCCTGCACCGCCAGATCCACTCTCTTATAGGGCTTAAGCCGGGAGACCACCAGGTAGTAGTCGCTGCTCCCCCCGTCGTTTTGAGGGACGAAGAACTCGGTATCCACCGCCGGGTGAAGCACCAGGGAATCCCTCCGGTAGTACTTTGAGATCCGCTTTTGAACCTCCCGGGAGTTGGCTATGATCAGATCTGGCCGCTGGGAACTCATCACATCCCAGCGCCGGATACTGCTGAGCATGGATTTAAGCAGCAGCCTCAAGGGCCAGGCATGTTCTTTAAGTGTCTGATGGTACCAGTCCCAGACGAAGCGCATCGGGCTGTGCAGGTAACAAAGGTGCCAGGTGCGGGGATCGGTGATGGCCCCTTTGGCCCAGGCGCTGGAACTGGAGATCACAATGTCGTAACCGGTAAAATCAAAGCTTTCCACCGCCACCGGCATGAATCCCAGGTATTCGCGGAACTGCCCCCAGGGAGAACCGGGCAGGCTTTGTACAAAAGAGGTTTTGGCCTGCTCAATATTAAGGTGTTCCTCCAGCAGCCCGTCCCCTTTTTGCCGGACCAGGGTATACAGGTCGGCCCCGGGAAATATCTTCAGCAGCATCTCCAGCACCCGTTCCGCCCCCCCGTACTGGGTAAGGTAATCGTGAACGATGGCGACCTTCGGGCCCTTCACCTCCGGCTTGACGGCCGAATGATCTTCCTCCGGCTGGGGCCAGAATTTCCAGCCGTATTTTTGAAAATAACTGACCATGCTGTTCAGATGAACCCGGAACAGCCGGTTCAGGGGGTTGGCGCTTTGGCGGTGGAAACGGTGATGGGCAAAAACCCGGCTGTTATACAATACTTTCCAGCCGGCCATATGGATCCGGCGGCAGATGTCCACGTCGTCAAAATACAAAAAGAACCTTTCGTCAAACCCGCCGATCTGATCCAGGGCCTCGCGCCGGAAGAACATGAAAGAACCCTGGAACCAGTCGGTCTCAAAATTTTGGCTATAGTCGTGCTGCAACATCTCATGGCGGTCGGCTATGGCATGCAGCCTTTTGTTCTTGAAGGGGAACCTCCGGGCCCAGATGTCGACCAGGGTGGGAAAGGTCCGGCAATTATGCTGGATCCCACTGCCGTCCCAGTTCATCAACCGGCAGCTGCTGACGCCGCAATCAGGATTGTCTTCCATGAAAGCGACCATGTCCTGAATGGTGTTTTTCTCGAACTTAAGATCGGCATTCAATACCATGACATAAGCGCCCCGGGCCCGCTTGATGTTGAGATTGTGGTTGGCCCCGTAACCCCGCTTGTTTCGGTTTATGCAGATCTTTACCTCGGGATACTGCTGCAAGAAATGTTCTACCGACCCATCTCGGGAGCCATTGTCCGCCAGGAGGATTTCATGATCGATGCCCGTCAACGATTCCTCAAGGGAAGGCATTAGTATCTTAAGATGCTTGAGCTCATTAGACGAGATCAGGGAGATTGATACCAGCGGTTGCTTTATTTTTTTCTGTGTGGACATAAGGTCTGAATATTTGTTTTGATATTTCTGCTGACGGGATCAATTCAGGGAGCTTCCGATTAGCTTTTAATGCTTTCACTCTGTCAGTTCTCTCCATGATCTGGGCATATTTCGTTCTACTTCTATGTTCCCGAATTTAACTCCCCGTCTGATGCCGGCGATCCTGGCCCAATTGACCATCCTGGCAATGCCTTCTTCCAGGGAAACATTGTGCATCAAGTCACCAAATACGGCTTTGGCTTTATCATGGGAAGAAAAAGCATGGACCACTTCTTTGCGGGCCTCCAGCCTTATTATTTCGGACCGGCTTCCCATGGCCCGGGCCACCACTTCAGCCAGGTGCAGCACCGAATATGGGGCATCTGCTCCAATGTTGAAAACCTGGTTATAGGCCTGGGGGCGTTCGATCGACCTGGCCAAAACGGGGGCCACATCCCCGATATATGAAAACGCCCTGGTCTGCTGGCCGTCGCCGAAGATCGTCATCGGTTTTTGCTGCATTATCTGGTTTATGAAGATGCCTATCACGTTGCGGTACCGGTCTCCCAGGTTCTGCCGTTCCCCGTAGACATTATGCGGACGGAACACGATGTAATTAAGTCCGAACATTTCGTGGCTTTCCTTAAGGTCCATTTCCACCGCATATTTGGCGATGCCATACGGGTCTTCCGGCTGCGGCACCATGTCTTCCGTCATCGGGACCTGGTTGGGACCGTAAACCGCAATGGAAGAGGTAAATACAAAGCATTTGACCGTTCCCGCATTCACCGCGGCATTGATCAGGTTGACGCTGCCGATCAGATTATTGGTGTAATTGAACCTTTTGATGAAATGGCTTAAGCCTTCGGCCGCATAAGCAGCCAGATGGAACACGTATTCGAACCCATGCTCCTGAAACAGGCTGTCCACCAGCCCGTGGTCGGTGATGGACCCCTGCCGGAAGATCATCCCGGCGGGATTGTTTTCCAGGAACCCCCCGGAAAGGTCGTCCAGACCCACTACCTTATGGCCATTGGACAGAAGTGTTTCGGCCAGGTGTGAGCCTATGAAACCGGAGCACCCGGTAACCAGTATTTTTGCCATTAATTTCCTTTTCTCTTCGTGTTTTTGGAAACCGGAATCAGGTGTTAAGCAGATAATAAACCGCCCAGCCTGCTTTCCGGAAACGGGAACACCATTCAAAGTCATTGTCTTTTTTGCCTGTCTTTTCATCCAGCAGAGACAGTCCCCGGAGGTTGCGACGAACCATCATGCAATTTGCGAGGAATAACTCCTTTTCGTTAAGGTCATTCTCCGGAAGAAAGGACGGGCCCTTGCCATCAGAAACCATCCCGGCCATTCCGGCCTTATCTGTATGTTCCATAAAGTCATGGAGCCGGCCCATCTGCCCATAAATGGCAGCCGGTACCAGCGGAACCAGCACCAGGTATTTTGATTCCGTCATTTTTATCGCCTGGTTCACTGCCCGCAGATATCCCTTTGGCTTTTTATTGGATATCCATGCGATCTCGGGCCGTTCCGCTTTTAAATATTCAAGGGTTCCATCCTGGCTGGCTTCATCCACCACTACCACCTTAAAGGGCACGGCGGGAGGGTTTTGGTAAATCTTCTCCAAGCATTTTGCCAAAAGCCCCTTTTGGTTACTGCAAACCATCAGCAGTATCATCTCCGTCGTTGTTTCCTTCCGGTCAAAGTTCTTGGTGTAGCGCTCGTCCAGTTTCCAGTCGTACTTTTGAAATAGTTTGAGATAGCTGAGCACATGGCGACAATAAGAGCGGACTTTGATCTGGTTTGTTCCCTGCTGCCCGTAATGGAATATCCTGGCGTCGGGTACAAAGTAACGCTTCCAGCCGTGCTCCTGCAGCCGGTAACTTATGTCGATATCCTCGCAATAGATGAAAAACCTTTCGTCAAAAAGTCCTACCTGCTCCAGGGCCTGGCGCCGGAAGATTATGTTCCCGCCATAGACCCAGTCCACCTCTGTCTCTGAGGCCAGAACCACATCCGACATCTCGTAATAACGGACCTGGGCGGATGGCGGCAGAATATTTTTCAAAAACGATCCCCGGTAAAGCACCGGCCAGATGGATGGAGGGAACCGCCGCCGCGAATACTGGCGGACCCCCTGGGGAGACAACAGTTTAGCCCCGGCGGCCCCGGCCTGTGGATACTTGTCCATGAACCGGACCATGGCGGTAAAGGTATCCTCGGTGATGTAAGTGTCGCTGTCCAGGGAGAACAGATAACGGCCCCGGCCCATTCCCAGGCCGGTGTTCTGGGCCGCAGCAAAGCCCCTGTTTTTGCGGTTGGCCATCACTTTTACCCAGGGGAACTTTTCGGCCAGCATCGCTACCGTGCCGTCGCGGGAGCCGTTATCCACCACGATCACCTGATAGCTGATGCCCTTGGTATGTGCCTGGATAGACTCCAGACACAGCCCCAGCAGCCGCTTGACATTGTAACTGACGATGGAGATGCTCAGGTCTGTTGTTTTGTCTTCGGGATAAAGCATGGGAATAATCTTAAATTATTTGGCGGGCAGTGGTTATTTTATAATTCTGCGACAACAGCAGGGAGATCATTTTATTCAGGACGTCCGGCCGGTTGCCGCTGGCGATAAGCCAGTCGTGCAGGTTCAGGGTGAAAAAGTTCGGCGCCCGCAAAAGCTGCTGGTGCCAGGCATTGACAGCAAAGTCTATGTCTTTTGCCGGCGATGGCTGCAGTGGCGAAACCAGACCCAGCAGCTCCCCATCCATGGAGGAGGTCAGGGGCAGTTCTTTTAACCCCTGTTTGTTCTGGTAGGGTGTCTTGGGGAAATTCCTTTCCTGCCACCTGGCCCATAACCCCGCCATTCTTTGCCCCGCCCGGATCTCGGGCCGGGCCGCCGGGGAAAAGAACCTTTCCCGGAAGAACAGGTGCCGGTGGCTGACCCAGAGATATCCCTTTCTATTCAGCCATTCCAGCAGCCTTTGATCGTAATCCAGCCAGGGGGCCCGGAACCCGTATGGACTGTGCCCCAGGGTCTGGCTGTAAGCCTGATGGCTGCGGGCCAGTACCTTTTCCAGCCACTGGTCATCCAGCATCCTCAGGTTTTCGTGCTTCCATCCGTGCAGGGCTATTTCGTGCCCCTGCCTTTCCAATTCCACAAAAAGCTGGGGATGCAGCTCCAGCAGCTTGCCGCAGGTGTTGAAGACCGCGGGGACCTTGTATCTATGCAGCACCTTGGAGATCTGGCTGATCCCCTCCGCAAAATCCAGGTACTCCCGCCAGGGGCCTTCCAGTCCTGATTCGGTATCTATGAATATTATGGCATTTTTCCCGGTCACTTCTTCTCCCGCCAGGCAGTTATTAGATTGTGGGCCAGCTTGCCCGCTTTCTTTATGAAATAGCTTGCATCTTTCAATCCGATGCCCCCGGACCGCAGCATCAGCCGGGCCCGAAGCAAAGAACCCTTGGCCTTCATATCAGCCATCTCCTTGTGGCTGACCCCCGGAAGGTTCAGGATAAAGGAAGTATCCTTGAGCCAGGCATCCCAGTTGCCCGAAAGTTCCGGCGGTATCAATTTATGGCGCAGGGCCATGTCATACAGCTGGCTGCCGGGATAAGGGGTGGTAATGGACCATCCCAGATAATCCAGCAGTTTCTGGTCGACCAGGCTCCGGGCAAAGTTCAGGGTGTTCCGGGTCATGGCCGCGTCCTCGTATTTTAACGCGCCTTGCTCCTCCCAGACATTGAACAGCATGAAGAAGGCGTGGACCTTCAAGCCGTGTTTCTTGAGCAGCCGGCAGGCCTGCTCGGCCTGCGGCAGGGTTATCCCCTTGCAGATCCCCTTTAGGGCTTCGGGATTGCCGCTCTCTATCCCCAAACCAGCGCACCAGCAGCCTGACCTGGCCATCAACTCCACCAGTTCATCATCCAGCGGCACCGCCCGCACCAGGGTCATCCAGTCGACATCCAGTTTGCGGGAGATCAATTCGCGGCAGACGTCCTTGGCATTGGCCAGATGGTTGTTGAACTCATCGCCATTGTCGAACACCTCCCGGATGCCGTACTCTTTTTTTAAATGCTCGATCTCGTCGGCAATGTTTTTGGGGCTGCGGACCCTGATCTTGGGAGTAGAGGTCTCCCAGACCTTTTTGGAGCAGAAAGTACAGTTGGCCGGGCATCCCCGGGACATGATCATCAATGTCTGGGGTTTGGATTTGTACAAATAATATCCTGCATAGTCCTTCATGTCTACCAGGTCCCGGGCCGGAAAGGGAATGTCGTCCAGGTTTTGGATGAAGCGTCGGGGCTTGGTGTTGGCTATGCCAGTTTTCCCCCGGTAGTAAACGCCGTCAACCTGCTCCCATGGGAAAGCGGCCAGCTGTTTCCCGCTGTCGTAAAGCGAAACAATGTGCCGCAGGGTCTCCTCGCCCTCGCCGTAGACAACCGCATCGGCCAGGCTTTTGTTCAAGCAGTCCTCCGGCAGAGCCGTGGCATGGGGTCCGCCTATCAGAACCATCACCCCGGGGTTCTCGGTTTTTATTTTGGTGGCCAGTCTCAATGCGCTGGAGGCAGTAGGGGTGAACGAGGATATTCCCACCACATCGGCCCCGAAGTCCTTAACGGATTGAACTGTTTTAGCATAACCCTGCCGCAGGCCGTCAACCACCGAGATCTCGGTATGGGGAAGATGTTTCCGGACATAGGCCGCCAGATAAAGGATCCCCAGGGGGGGATTGATCTGCTCCCCCAGTTCGCCGAACTGGGGCGGGGTCTCCGGCGGGGCAAACACCAGCTGCAGTTTCATGGGGTTGGTTTCCTGAATGTTTTAATGGTTTCCTGGTAGGCCTGGGTCAACTGCCCGGCCGATGTTTCCCAGCTGTAATTGTTCTGGACCAACTTCCGGGAATTCCCTCCCAGCCGGCCGGCCAGATCCGGATCATTCAGGCAGTCCGCCACCGCTTCCGCAAACTGCCGGGGATCGTCCCGGACCAGCAGCTCCCGGCCGTCCACCGCCCCGATACCCTCGGACCCGATGCTGGTGGTTACCACCGGCTTTCCCATGGACATTGCTTCCAGTATCTTTAACTTGGTGCCGCTTCCCATCCGCAAGGGGGCCACTACCACCCGGCATTTTTGCATTATTCCGGCCAGGTTGTCTACCCATCCCATCACCTCTACCGCCGGGTCATGTACCTGGCGCAGCCAGGCGGGGGGCTGGTTTCCTGCTATGTAAAACCGGGCATTGGGATGCCGGGTCTTTACCTGGGGCCAGATATCTTTCAACATCCATTTTACCGCATCCTGGTTGCCGAAGAATTTGAAGGTCCCCACAAAAAGGATGGCTGGTTCAGTGACCTCATTTGCGATTGAAGAAAAATACCCGGTATCCACGCCGTTGATCACAACGTGGACCGGGATCTTCACCCCGGCCTGGGCTATTAAATCCTTGTCCTCCTGCGATACTTCAATGCATCCGTCAAACTGGTTGCAGATGCCTATCTCAAACGGCTTGATCCGTCTGGCCTCCTGCATGGCTGCCAGCTTTTTAACGGGGTTTTTCTCCACCTGGGACAGCCTCTCCAGTATCAGATATTCCACCCCCTGCTCCCCGATCACCTTGGGGTACAGCTTGGATGACCGGGAGCGAAGCAGGCAATCGGCCATATGATAATGTTCCACATGGATCAGGTCCGGCTGCCAGCCGGCAGTCTCCCGGTCGATGGTCTGCACCAGCGCCTGATTCCGCCCGTTGATGACATGCATGAATGGTTTTCCGGTGGTCAGGTAAGCGGCCAAGTTCCCGGGGGAAAATACCGGCGGCCGGGGTATGGTGGTCAGATTGGCGCAGTATTTCTTCAATTCATATTCTTGCTCCCGGGTCACCGGCTCCCGATTGTAGGCCAGCAGGTGGATCTGGTTGGAACCGGACAAGTGCTTGATGACATTAAAGACCCGGGTATGTCCGCCAGAGATCAGGGGATAGGGAAGATACGGGCAAATGAATAGTATCTTCATTTTTTTTCGGCTACCACAACCCAATAAAATGGGTATTTGTTTATCAGCGGTATATGGGTAATAATTGAATCAAGTGTGGTGCATAGATTCAATTCCCATTTACGGACAGTCAGTCTTTGACGAGTTTTAGCATTCAATAAACGGTAGACAGCTTCTGTGGCGTGATATAGCAGTCCTGTCAGAAAATATTTCGGTTTCACTACCCTGGGTTTTATTCCAGCTGTTTCACAAAACCCAAGAATGTCTCTATAGCTGACCCCCCGGTTTGCTTCATCCCCAACTGATTGCTGCCCTAATTGCCCTGAACGGATTTGAAGTAACCCCGCCAGCGGCCTGATCACCTTATAAAACCACGCGGCAGGTTCCATGCTTAACACCAAAAAGCCTCCTGTCTTTAGACATCTGCCGATTTCCAGCGCAACCTTTTCCCGCCCCTGCATCTGATGCAGGGCAGCACAGATAAAAACAACATCAAAGGTCTCTTCATCGAAGGGAATTGCCTCGGCATCAATCGCAGCCACCGCCCACTCTCCGGAGCCCAGAGTGGTAAATTTGATCGAAGCCGCCTTGGCCATTTCCGGAGCCAAATCGCTTTCTAGCACCTTGAAGCCTCTTTTGACATAAATAACACTATTGCTGCCGTCGCCACCTCCCAGGGAAAGTATCAAGCCGTTCGGTTTGAGAAATTTGAACTGAAGCTCCGTCAGCTTATCGTCGTATCTGCTGCTGTGATAATAATTACGGATTAGGCTGGCCAGGCTCGGGTTTTTTGCTTCCTGCCCGTAGAATTCCGCTTCACTTTTCTTAAAATTGTCTGCATGATCCCAGAAAACCGGAATTCCTCCCTCTACTCCAAAACTTTGGCCGCAGCTTGAACAGGCATAGGCCCCCGCAACCGGGGCAAGTTTACACCTGCATCTGGTGCATATCAGCCTGTTCTCCAATATTTCAGGTAATTTATTTCCCAGCCAATGAGTCATATACCCTTTGCACTCCGCCTATATAGTTTTCTGCGCTGAATTTCCGTTCCACTTCGCTTTTAGCCAGGTGGGTCATTCTGTTGGTCTTTTCGGGATCGCTGATGATCTCCAGGCATTTTGCGGCCAGCTGCCG
>JAURWH010000024.1 GCA_030655055.1 bacterium | reverse complement strand
AGTATTCATGGTAACCTCCTTTAACGATAAACTTCGCGTCTATGCCGGATACGGTAAACGATGATCGTTTTCCCTGCCAGTTCAAATAATACCCGGTAGTCCCCTACCCGCAAGCGGTATTCGTGAGTAAAACCAGTCAGGCGCTTGACATCGCCTTTCAACCCAACGCTCATTTCTTCGATGCGTGTCAACATTCGTTGGCTCAACTGAGGAGTTAGGCTTCTAATATCTTTTACCGCCTGCGGTTTGAACTGTACGTTGTACTGAATGCCGCGGATATCAGGCGTGGTTTGATCCTTCGGCATCGACCCTACCCCGCCACTTCCTGCCACTGCAGGGCCGCATCAATGGCCTTGGTGGCCTGCTGCCGCAGGCCTTCATCATGGGTGAAATTGACCGCCTTCTGCCAGGCCTCCACCGCATCCCTGGTCTTTCCCCTCTGGGCCAGCAATTTTCCCATCAGCAGGTACAACTCGGCCCGGTCGCCGTGGGAGGTCATCAGCTCCTGGCAGACGGCATAGGCCTGGTCGGCCTTGTCGGTGCGGGCGAACATGGAAGCCTGGCCCAGCCGGGCCTCAAAACTTTTGGGGGCGATCTTCACCGCTATGGCAAACTCCACCGCCGCCTTGTCCAGGATGTTCTGTTTCAAGTAGATCTCGCCCAGGGCCAGATGGGATTCCAAATGGGCGGGATTGTTGACCACCGCTTTCTTCAGTTCCTCGGCCGCGGCTTCCGGTTTGCCCGCCGCCAGCAGCAGCAGCCCCAGCCGGTGATAGCCGTAGGGGAGCTTGGGCGACAGGTTGATGGCCTGGCGGTAGGCCATCACCGCTTCCTCGGGCTGACCCTGCCCTTCAAAGGCCTGCCCCAGTCCCAGATAAAGGTGGATGTTCCCCGGATCATCCTTCAGCGCCTTTTCAAAACTCTGCTGGGCCGGTTTATGCTGGTTCAGGCTTAAGTAGAGACGCCCCAGCTCCAGCTGCAACTCGGTGGTCTGGGAGGAATTGTTAAGGCCGTTCTCCAGCGTCTTCACAGCCCGATCAGGTAGGTTTTGCATCAGGTAGGACCTGCTTAATCCCGTGATGTATTCGGACTGGCCGGGGAAAAGTTTTATCAACACTTCATAACGCACCGCGGCCTCGGCCCCCTGCTTCTCATCCAAAGCTATCCCGGCCAGGGCCTTTAAAGCCTCCGGGTTCTGGGGCTGCTGTTCTATGATGGCCTTGGCCTGCTTCTTGGCTTCGGCGTTGTTGCCCTGGGCCTGAAGGTCCTTGAGCTTCTGCAGGTCGGATTGAAGTTCCCGTTCCTCCCATCTGGTGGACTTGGCCCGCAGGGAAGCGTCCTCCAGCACCCCGCCGAAGATGTCGGACGAGACGGTGGTCCCCTTTTCCTGGCCAGATCCCTGCCACTGTTCCAGTATCAGCAGGTCCGGGTTCTCCACAAAGAAATCTATCCCCAGCTTAAAGGAGCCCCCGGTGTAGAAGGATTTCAGCTCCATGGCCTGTTTGGAGGCGGCCACCGATTCCTGGTAACGCTCGGTGGCGGCCAGGGCGAAGCTCAGGTTGTAATGGGCCTCGGCAAACCCGCCGTCCAGCCCGATGGCTTTTTGCAGTTCCTCTATGGCCAATGGATAATTTTTCTTTTTGAGATGAAGCAGGCCGATGTTGTTGTGGGCCAGCACCGACTGGGGGTTCAGTTTTAAGACCTCCAGGTATTCCTTCATGGCCATCTCGTCATTGCCGGCCTTGGCGGACAACAGGCCCAGGTTAAAGTGGGCGTCGCTGTAATGCGGGTTCGAGGCCACCGCCTGCTTGACCTTATCCACCGCCTGCTCCGGCTGGTTCTGATAAAAGTAGGCGATCCCCAGGTTGTTCAGGCTGATGGCATAACCCGGGTCCAGGTCCAAGGCCCCCTGGTACCAGCGGATGGCGTCGTCGGACATCCCCAGCCGGTGGCAGGCCAGGCCGATATCGTTGTATATCTTCTGGTTCCTGGGTTCAAACTCCAAAGCCTTCTTGTTGGCTTCTATGGCCGGCTGGTTCTGGCCCATCAAAAGATAGACCTCGCCCAGCTCCTTGTGGACCAAACCCGATTCCTGCCCCATTCCCATGGCCTTTTCAAATTCGGTCAGGGCCTGCTTGAAAAGCCCCTTGCGCTTGAAACCGACGCCAAGGTTGTAATGGGTCATGAAGCCGTCAGGGGCCACCTGGGGCTGGTCTTCGGAATGGCGCTTGATCTCGGACAGCAGGTCCTGGTTGTAATAATCTATCCCCAGGTTGGCCTGGGCCCGGGCGTAGTTGGGGTTCAAGGCGATAGCCTTGCGCGATTCCTCGATGGCCTTCTCCAGCAGGCCCTTTTCACCGTAGGTGAAACCCAGCAGGAAGTGGGCCTCGGCCCCGTCGGGATTTATCGTCACCGCCTCCTGCAGTTCGGAGATGGACTGCTCCAGCAATCCCAGATTGTAAAATATCTCTCCCAAGGCGGTGTGCGCCACGTAGGACTGGGGGTCGACCTTGAGCGCCGCCTGATAGACCTTAACGGCTTCATCAAACTGGCCCTGCTGTTTCAGGGTCAGACCCAGGTAGATATGGGTCAGCAGATCGTCGGACTTAAGTTTAAGGGCCTGGCGGTAATGCTCAATGGCCGACTTGTACTGGCCGGTGTTGCGCAGGGCCTCGGCCAGCCGGAAGTGCGCGGAAAAATCTTCGGACTGGTCGATGTTCTTTTTGGCCTGTTCTATCTCCCGGTCGTAATAGCCGCTTTTGCGGTAAACCACTTCCAGGTTGTGCCGGGCCAGCACGTTCTTGGGATCCAGTTCGATGGCCTTCTCCAGCACTTCGATGGCTTCTTCGAACATTCCCTTGTGGTGGAAGACCACCCCCAGGTTATTATGGGCCGCCGAGTCCTTGGCATCCAGCCGGGACCGGAAGCTGCGCAGGATCCCCTGTTCTTCGGGGCTGATCAGGGCGGCTGTATTTTGAGCGTTGGAATCCATAAAGAAATGATGATTGATGCTTAAATTTTCGGGAATGGGGATACCGGTTGCCTATATAGGGAATTGCCTTCCGGGAAAGGATAATTGGCCTTAAATTATTAAATCCTGTAAATCATGTCTGTTCCAGGGAAATAGGTGTTATCCCAGGTGAATGGCCTTCAGGATCACCTCCAGCGAGGCCGGGTCGGGCAGCAGCAGAAAATACCCGTAGAGGGTGGTGTTCTTTTCCACAAAGCGAAACTCGGTCTCGATGCAGACCACCATGTCCTTGTCGCTGGAGAACTCCAGGGATACGGTTTCCAGCACCGCCGAGGCCATGTCCACCGCCATGCTGGGCACCGACGGCACCACCACCAGCCCCAGCAGGTCGCCGAGCGAATTCATGTAGGCACAGGTCAAAACATTGGACACTTCCTTGAGGGCCGATTCTTCCAGCTCCCCGAACTTCTTGGTGGTGCCCAAAGGCTGGCGCATCAGGCAATCGGTAAGGTGCCAGGCTGCTTCCTGGGGGAAAAGCAGCAGGGTCCGGCCGGTCATGTCGCCCAGGAAATAGATCAGCACGCTGGCCACCACCTCGTGGGGTTTGGCCACCAGGCTGAACACTTCCTCTATGGGGTTGATCCTGATCACCGGCACATTGACCATCACTTTTTCGGAGGTGAGCTCGGACAGCGCGGTGGCGGCATGGCAGGCCCCGATGTTGGCCACTTCCTTGAGCGCATCCAGCTGAATGGCTTTTAACTGACTGACGTCCATTTTTATATCACCGTTATTCGTTAATTGTTATTCGTTGATTGTTATACGCTGGGTATTCAGTATTCAGTTTTCTGATCTCCGTCAACTGGTCACAGCCGATCATTCATTGTTTATAGTAATCAGGCATCCAGATTGTTGACGTCCACTATCAGCATCGGACGGCCCTCCCGGCTGATGGCCACCCCGCTGAAGGTCTTATTGGCGTTAAGGAACCGGGAAAGCGGCTTGACCACTATTTCCTGCTGGCCCACCATCCGGTCGATGACGTAGGCGGCAAACGAGCCCTGCCGTTCCAGCACCACCGTGGGGCCGGCCATCGGTCCTTCCTCCGTTTCCAGTTTTAAGGCCCGGGAAAGCCTTTGCACCGGGATGGCCTGGCTGCGGTAGACCACGGCCGTTTTCCCCTGGAGGGTCTTTACGTTCTCCGGTTTAAGCTCAAAGGTTTCCATCACCTGGGACATGGGCAGGGCGTAGACCTGATCTTTGGCAGCCACCAGCAGGGTGGGGATGATGGCCAGGCTTAGGGGCACATTCAGCATAAAGCGGGATCCCCGGCCGGCGGTGCTTTCTATGGTGATGCTCCCGCCCATGCTCTCGATCCGGCTTTTGACCACATCCAGCCCCACTCCGCGGCCCGAGACCTCGGTCACCTTCTCGGCGGTGGAAAATCCGGGCCGGGCCAAAAAATCGAAGACCTGTTTCTGGCTGAGTTTGGAGGCCTGCTCCGTAGTGACCCAGCCTTTTTCCACGGCCTTCAGCTTTATTTTTTCGGAATCGATCCCCCGTCCGTCATCCTCCACTATGATCAGGGCCTGGTCCTTCACCTTTTGGGCGGACAGGGTCACCGAGCCGATCTTCCTCTTGCCCAGGGCCTCCCGCTGGGCCATGGTCTCCATCCCGTGGTCCACCGAATTGCGCAGCAGGTGCACCAGCGGCTCGGCCAGCATCTGGAGGATGGAGCGGTCCATCTCCAGCTCCCGGCCTTCCAGCTTGAAATCTATGTCCTTGTTCAGCACCTTGGCGGCGTCCCGCACCACCCGGGGAAAGCGGTCGAAGATCTCGGACATGGCCACCAGCCGCGAGGCCAGCACCTGGTGCTGCAGTTCGGAGGTGATCTGGGCCACCTGGTCCACGCTGTCCTGGATCAAAACGTTCTGGGACATCTGGGCCAGCTGTTTAAGCCGCTCCCTCCAGACCACCAGTTCGCCCACCAGGTTCATCAGTTTGTCCAACCGGGCGGTGGAGACCTTGACCTCCCGGGGGCGCTCCTGGGCCAGCTGGGTAAAGGCGCTGACGGTGCGGCGCTCCACCGCTTCCTCCTCGGTCTCCTCCACCACTTCTTCGATCTCGATGTCCTCGATCTCGCTGGAGCCGATCCGCGCCTTGATCTCCTTTTCGCTGTGCATGGGGGTGACGAAGAACACCGAGAAACCCCGGTCAAAGCGCTCGGCCTCCAGGTCGCGCCGTTCGGGCACGGTATAGGCGATCTTGCCGAACTGCTCCAGGGTATGCATCACCAAAAAGGCCCGGGCCGATTTCAGGGCCACGTCGGCTTCCAAAAGCACCCGGACCTTGTAGACGAAGGAATCGGCCGTCTTTAAGGGATTGATCCGTGAAAAATCATTGCCGCCGGAAACATTGGATGGGGCTTCAGTTCTTGCGGCCTGGGGGGCGGCCGCCAGCGCCTCGATCTTTTTGGCCAGTTCGGCCCCCTGCTGTTTCAGGTTCTTCTGGGGATCCCGTCCGGCAGCCAGCTCGGCCACCGCGCTTTCCAGGTAGTCGATGGATTCGAAGATGGCGTCCACCTGGGGTTGGGCCAGCTTAAGCTGGCGCTTGCGCAGCCGGTCCAAAAGATCTTCGGCCTTGTGGGCCAGTTCGGCGATCTGGTCCTGCCCTATGGATCCGGCCATGCCCTTGATGGTGTGCATGGAGCGGAAGATCTCGTCCAGCAGGGCCGGATCGTCCGGGTTTTTCTCCAATGCCAAAAGAGCCCGGTTGAGGCTGACCAGATGCTCCCGGGTTTCAGAGACAAAAAGATCTCTATATTTGGTAGTGTCCATCTTTACTGCAGACTGTCTATATGACCATTAATTCTCAAAAGGCCAAAACTAACCAGGGGGTTTTGCCCCCGGTTCTCCGGCCTTTGATTTTTGTGATCAGCTGATCTGCAGCACCCGGCGGGCGGCTTCAAGCACCCGGCTGGGCTGGAACGGCTTGACCACAAAATCCCGGGCCCCGGCCTGGATGGCTTCCACCACCAGGGCCTGCTGGCCCATGGCGCTGCACATCAAGACCCTGGCGTTGGGATCGATCTGCATGATGGCCTTGACCGCCTCGATGCCGCCCATGTCCGGCATGATGATGTCCATGATCACCAGGTCGGGCTTGAGCTTTTTGTACTGCTCCACCGCCTCGGCCCCGGTTGCGCCCTCTCCGCAGACCTCAAAATCCCCCTTCTTGAGGATGTCCGAGATCATGGTGCGCATGAAGATGGCGTCATCTACCACTAAAACCCTGTGCCCCATTTATTTCTCCTCCAATGCTAAAATTTTATCTAAATTTAAAATCACTACTTTCTCGTCCCTGGACCCCAGGATAGACTGGTAGAACCTGCCGGATTTTGTCTTGGTTACCGCCTCCGGCACCGGCTGTGGCTGTAATTGAGATGTTTCCACGCTCTGCACCCGGTCCACTATCAGCCCCACGTCCTCTCCGTTATGCTCTACTATCAGGATCACCATGTCCCGGCCGTTCTCGATGTTGGCCAGGCCCAGCCTCTGGCGGAGATCCACCACTGCCACTATGGCCCCGCGCAGGTTGATCAGGCCGGTGACATAGGGCGGAGCCAGCGGCACAGGAATGATGTCCTGCATCTCCTCAATGGACTTAACCTGTTCGGTGCCAAGTGCAAACTTTTCACTTCCCAGGTTAAAAATGACCTTTTCTTCCGATGCAATTTTTTCAGTCATAGCGGTCTCAATTTTTATAACTGGCTGGAATATATAATCCTTACCAGTTTATCGCTTTTTTGAAAAGAAGTCAATAGTTAAATTGAAAAAAATGGTTATTTGGCCAACGCAAATCATCAATCACCATAAATCGGGCTGCTTTGACGGACAGACCTTCAGGTATAACAGCGCAGGAACAATAGATACATTATCCCTGCGGGTTTTTGGCATAAATAAAAAATAGGGACACGGTCCTCCGTGTCCCTCCAATAGCCTGGTTATCTGTTAATATCTGATGATTGATCCAATTACGCAAATTTCATACGCTGCAATGGTGCTTTTGGCGGCTAATATTTATTGAGTCTTATTCCTCTTCAACCTCTCCTCAAACAACACATACAGCGTGGGAACGAAGATCAAGGTCAGCACGGTGGAGGCCGTCAGGCCGCTTATCACCGAAACCGCCAGCGGGGCGTAGGTCTCCGAGCTTTCGCCTATCCCCAGAGCCATCGGTATCATGCCCACGATGGTGGTCAAAGTGGTCATCAATATCGGGCGCAGTCTGGTATGACCGGCCTTGATCACTGCCTGGTAAAGGGCCAGGCCCTCTCTTCGCAAGACATTGGCATAGTCCACCAGCAGGATGGCGTTGGAGACCACGATCCCCACCAGCATGATGACGCCGATGAAGGCTATCACCGAGAAATTGATCCCGGTCAGGAACAGCCCCCAGATCACGCCCACGATCCCCAACGGCACCGAGAACATGATGACGAAAGGATCCAGCAGGGATTCGAACTGCGAGGCCAGCACCATGTAAACCAGCATGATGGCCAGTAAAGTGGCGTAGAACAGGCTGGTGAAGCTGTCGGCCATGTCCTTGGCCGAGCCGCCCACCTCCACGGTAAAGCCCTCGGGAATGCTTATCTTTCCTATCTTTTCGGCCAGCTCGCCGTTGATGGCCCCGATGGCCCGGCCGGTGGCGTTGGCGGTAACGGAGACAATCCTCTGCTGGTTCTTGCGGCTGATGTCCACCGGGCCAAAAGCCTTTTGGATCCTGGCGATATTGGAGACCGGCACCAACTGACCAGTCGGGCTCATCACTTTAAGGTTCTTGATGTCCGGGATCTGGGAACGGTCGCTTTCCTGGAAACGGACCACCACATCGTATTCCTTTCCGAACTTGCTGTCGCGGAAACGGGTGACCGTCTTGCCCTTGAAGGCCGTCTCCACCGCCGAGGCCACCTGGTAAACTGTAAGGCCCATAGCTCCCGCCTTGTCGCGGTCCACAATCACCTGCAGCTCAGGCATGCCCTCCTTGCGGCTGACGCTGACGTCACGGGTGCCCTGGACCGAAGCCATTATCCCTTTGATCTGTTCCGCCAGTTTCTTGGAGGTCTCCAGATTGTAGCCCTGGATGTCCACCTGGATCGCCCCGCCGGAGCCCATGCTCATTATCTGTGAGATCAGACTGCCGGATAGGAACACCATCTGGGCATCGGGAATGACGGAGAACTTCTGGCGCAGCAGGTTCAGGATCTGGTCCACGCTGCGGCTCCTCTCGGCCCGCGGCCCGATCTTCACCTGTATGGCGCCGACATTGGGCCCGGAACTGCCCATGGCCTTGCGCATGCCCTCGCCGGCCCCAAAGGTGGTATACATCGTGCGGGCCTCGGGAACCTCGGTCTTGATGATGCCCTCCATCCTCTTCATGATGACGCCGGTCTGAGTGAAAGAGGTGCCCACCGGCATGGTCAGGTTGATGGTGAACTCCCCCTCGTCGCTGGAGGGGATGAACTCGGAATCAATGAAGAAAAACAGCGACAGGCTGGCCACCACCACCCCCAGGGTGATACCCATCACCGCCTTTTTATGGGACAGGGACCAGGTCAATGCCTTTTGGTAAACATCATCCAACCCGTTCAGCCACTGCCCTATCTTCTCCAGCATCCGTTTCCACCAGGAATATTCAGTCTTGACGGCATCGTGTTTTTCAAGTTTAAGGAAGCGGCTGGTCAACAGCGGCAGCAGCATCATGGAGACGAAATATGAGCCGATCAGGGAGAAAGACACGGTGTAAGCCATGGGACGAAACAACACTCCGGCGATGCCGGAGACAAAAGCTATCGGTAAAAAGACCACGATGGTGGTGATGGTGGCCGCCAACACCGCCATGGCCACCTGGTCGGAGCCTTTCAGGGCCGCTTCCTTGGGACTGTACCCGGCCTCCCGGTGGCGGTAAATGTTCTCCAGCACCACTATGGAATCATCCACCAGCCGCCCCACCCCCAAAGCCAGACCGCCCAGGGTCATGATATTCAGGGTCATGTTGCGGAAGTAGAGGAGCACAAAGGTGACGATGATGGAGAACGGTATGGACAAGGAGATGATCAGGGTGCTGGAGAAGTTGCGCAGAAACAGCAGTATGATCAGTATGGCCAGCAGGGATCCGCCAATGGCCTCGGTTTGCAGGCTTTTGATGGACCCCCGGATGAACTGGGCCGAATCGAAAGCCGCCCCCAGCTTGATGTCCGATGGAACCTGTTTCTGTAGTTCCTTAAGCTTGGCTTGGATCTTATCGCTGACCGCCACGGTGTTGGAGCCCGACTGCTTTTGGATGACCAGCACCACCGAGCGCTGGCCGTTGAGCTTGGTCTCGGTGTCCATTTCGGTAAAACTGTCCTCAACTTTGGCGATGTCCCTCAGGTAGACCGGGGTTCCGCCCTTGTTGCCGATAACAGTGGAGGATATCTCTTCCACGCTTTTGAACTCGCCCGGGATCCGGATCAAAAAATCCAACTGTCCGCTTTTCAAGTGCCCGCCGGGGAGATTGAGGTTCGAGGCCATCAGGGCCATGCCCACCTGGTCAAAGGAAAGGCCCAGAGCCTCCATCCGGGTGCGGTCGATGTTGACCTGGATCTGACGGTCCTGGCCGCCCTGCACCGTTACCGCGGCCACCCCCGGGATCCGGGCCAGCCGGTCCTTAAGGTTGTCGTCGCAGTACTGGCGCAGCTCGGAGACTCCCCGGGGGCTGGAAACGCCCACCACCATTACCGGCATCAGGGCCGGGTCAAATTTGACGATGGTGGGGTTCTGTACCCCGGCCGGCAGATGGGACTTTACCAGGTCGATCTTTTCCCGGACGTCTATGGCCGCGGCGTCGATGTCGGTGCCCCAGTCAAATTCCAGGGTGATCATGGAGGAGCCTTCCTTGGAGGTGGAGCGCACGTTCTTGACGTTGCGCACCATGCTGACCACGCTCTCCATGGGACGGCTGACCATGGCCTCCACTTCGGCCGGGCCCACCCCAGGGTAATCGGTCATCACCGCCACGATGGGAAAGGACATATCGGGCAGAAGGTCGATGTTCAGATTGATCATGGCCACCAGCCCGATGATGGTGATCCCGATGAAGATCATGAAGACCGTTACCGGTCGCTTGATGCCAAATTCTGCAAGTATCATGGTTATTTGCCCCCCACCAGCTCCACTGCGGAACCCTGGGCCACGGAGTGCTGGCCTGCCACTATCAGTTTATCGCCGAACGACAGGCCCGACTTGATTGAACTGGTTTCGCCCATGTCCAGTTCCACCGAGACCTGCCGGGCTGAAGCCTGGCCGTTCTCCATCACAAATACCATTGAGCCTGTCTCCCGTTCGATGATGGCGGTGGTAGGTATGACGATGGCCTTTACATGACGCTGGATGTTGATCCTGGCCCGGGCGTACATCCCCGGACGGATCTTCATCCCGGGATTCTTGATGGCGACCTCGGCCCTGATCGTGCGGCTTAAATAATCCACAGTGGGGGACATCTGGTTGACCGAGCCGTAGAATTTCTGGTCCGGCCAGGCGTCTATCGAGATCTGGGCTCCGGCCCCTACCTTGACCCGTGATATCTCGGCCTCGGGTATCTGGATCACTAATTTGACCTGGTGATAATCGGCGATCTGGAACAGGGGCATGCCCGGAGCCACATGGGCCCCGGTGTCAAAATACCTTTTGGTGAGCCAGCCCGAGATGGGGGCTTCCAGCGTGGCTTCCTTGAACTCCACCCCTATCTCGTCCCGGTCTATGGTGACCACGCTCTGGCCCTTCTCCACCCAGGCTCCTTCCTCCAGCAGGTATTTGATGATCTTGCCGGGAACCTTGGCCGGAACCTCGGTCTGATTCTCGGCCATCATGGTGCCGGAGAGGTTGATGGTCTCGTCATAATCAGAGGGAACGATGGTCAGCACTTCCACCGGGAATTTTTTTACTTGCTCAGTTGCCTCTTTTTTGCCGGCCGCCGACCGCATTACTTTGAAACCTACGAAAACGGCAATCAAAGCGGCTATGGCGATGAGGATGATCTTGCCCTTCATGAATGAACCTTGCTCCTTGTACAGTATATTCTTTGTTTTATGTTAATTTCTTTTGCCCACTAAATGCACGAAATATAATTAATGAGTAAATAACTTTGCGACAATATTTATAAAAAATCCCTTTGTGTCTCTGTGTCTTTGTGGCAGGGGAAATGGTCCAAGGGAAACCCTTACCTAAGCGCCGCCCCCACTGCCTTCTCCAGTTTGGCCAGGGAAACCAGATAATCGTGCACCGCCTGGATCCGGTTGGTCTGGGCCTGGGTCAGGGCCAGCTGTGCGTCCAGCACGTCAAGGTTGGTGGCCTGGCCGCTCTCGTAGCGGGCCTTGGCTATCTTCAGCGCCTCTTCGGCCTGGCCCACCGAAAGCTGCTGGGAGAATATTGTCTTTTCGCTGGCCTTCAGCGTCAGGTATCCGGCCGAGACCTCCAGCCGGATCCAGTCTTCAACCTGCTGTTTTACCAGATGCAGCTGCCGGGCATTGGCCCGGGCCTCCTTGATCTTTCCCAGCCCGGAACCGCCGTCGAACAGCGGCCAGCTGGCGGAGACCCCCAGATCCCAGTTCTTGTTCCACTCGTCGCCGGATGAGAACCCGGAACCCTTGCTGTAGGAATAGTCGGAGAACAGGGCCACGGTGGGCTGATAGCTGGAGTAGGAGATCAATTTGGCCTTCTCCACCATTTTCTGGCGCAGGGCCAGGGAACGGTATTCCGGCCTCAGGTCAAGGGCCTTGGCCACTAACGAGGCGCTGTCGATCTCCACCGTGAAATATTCCATCGAGTCGGATAATGTCACCGGGGCTTCCAGTTTGCGGTTCAAGGCCATGTTAAAGGCCTGCCGGGACAGGTCGACCGCGTTCTGCATCCGGATAAGCTGGGGCTGCAGGTTGGACAGCTGGACCTCGGCCCGCAGCAGGTCGTAGCGGGAGACCATTCCGTTCTGATACAGGGCCCTGACCCGATCCACGTGTTTTTCTATGGAGGAGACCGCTTCCCTGGTGACGGCCAGGGCGCTTTGGGCCAGCAACAGGTCATAGTAAGCCTGCTTGGCGGTAAAGACCACCGCCGCTTTGGCACTGTCATATGACTCGGAGGCCGCTTTCAGGTTAAGACGGGTGATCTGAAAACCCTGCCAGATCCTGCCCCCGGTGTAGATCGGCCAGCTGGCGGTGAGTTTGCCGGAATAAGTATTTCCTATCTTGTCGGAAGTGATGGAAGCGCTGGCCATCGGCACCACGTCTTCGGTGGGAGTGTGGGTGCCGTCCAGCACCGGAAGATAGTAGGTTTGTCCCATTTTCATATCGATCAGGCTGTTGAGACGCACCATGCTGCCCGAAGCCGAGATCTGGGGAACCAGATTTCCCCGGACCGTTTCCATCTGCCCCTGGGCAGCGGTGATCTTTTCCCGTGAGACCTGGATGGACGGGTTGTTCTTCAGCGCAATTTCCACTGCCTGCTGCAGGGTATAATCTTCGGCCACTGCGGCCGTCAGGAAAAGCGACAGCCCGGTTAAGAGCAATATGCCTTTTTTCATATTAAATCCTTTGCCTTTGCTTCCTATATTTCCTAATTTTGTTTTTCAGTTTATGACTTTATCCCGTTCAGGAAAAGATCTGTCAGAAATTTGGCTTCTTCGGGGTCGTTGATCTTCTTATGATTCAACAGCGAGCTCATGGCCGAACCGTGCACCAGATTGAACAAAGCCATCGCGGTCCGGACCGGATCCTTGGGGGCAAAGACCCCCTCCTTGATACCGTCTTTTACCATGCCCGAAACCAGCTTGGTCAGGGTTTTAAAATGATCCATCATCTTTTCACCCACCTGAATATTGGACATCCCGGGACGCTCCTTGCTTAGCAGCCTCAAAAAATCTTCGTTTTGCTCAAAGGCCAGCAACATGGTCTTGACCAATTTTTCCACCTTGGAAGCAGGAGCAAGCGGCAGGTTCAACACCTGGATGATGCATTGTTCAAATTTGATCAGTTCCTCTTCCAGCATGGAGGCGAACAGATCATCCTTGCTCTGGAAATATCCGTAAAGCGTGCCCTTGGCAAACTCGGCTTTCTCGGCGATCTCATCAAGAGTAGCTGCGTGGAGGCCCTTCTGGGCGAACACCTCACGGGCGGCCTTCAGGATATCCTGTTTTTTGGCCTGCCGTTCCCGTTCCTTGCGTGGTATGTTTTCCATAATAACCTGTAATTTTTTGGATTTGATGAAGGAGTGCCTTTGCCGTACCCGGCATAGGGATTAAGGCTAAAACACGCTGATGCCTAAATATTTTTTGGGATCCTTTTTTATATCCTTGATGAGCTGGTTCAATTCTTCCGATGTTTCCTTCATATTCTTGTACATGACCTCATCCTTGGACAGTTAGCCCAGGTTCCCCTCGCCCTTCTCCATCCGGTTCAGGATGAGGCTAAGCCGCTGGGACGTAGAGTCCAGGGTGTTGAACAGCTCCGGCTCCCTTATCAACCTGCCCAAAGTACCCTGGCCCCGTTTGAGGCTGTCGGAGATGGTGTTGATGTTGGACATGGTCTGATTAAGATTGTTATACATGGCTGGATCGTTCATCAGCTTGCCGATGGTCCCCTTGCTGCTCTTGATCAGCAATATCAGATGGTTCATGCTGACCATGACAGAATCAAGGTTCGTATACAGCCGGGGATCATCTATCATCTTGCCCAGGGTCCCGGTGCCCATTGCTATTTTCTTCATTACGATATTAAGCGAGATTGCCGCGGAATTGAGGGTATCCGTGATCTCGGCCACTTTGCCCATGATCTCCTCGGGCGGCATAACGGCGATGGTCGGCAGTTCCTCGTTATTGTTCAAAATTGGTTTATCGATCGAAGCCGGTACGATCTCCACCAACTTGTCGCCCAGCAGCCCCATGCTGCTGATCTTGGCTTTGGAGCCCTGGCGGATACGAGACTGGGCCTGTTTTTCTATCCTTAAGCGGACCTCCACTTTTTGACGGCCGCCGACCTCCACCAGGGCAATGCTCTTGACCACTCCCACCTGGAACCCGGAGACCCTCACCGGGGCCCCCTCCTGCAATCCGCTGACGTCGTCGAACCTGGCGTTCAGATAATAGCGCTGTTTCAACAGCCCCTGGCGTTCTCCCACCGAAAGCACGGCCACCAGGGCCACCGCCAGGCCCACGGTTATCAGCAGGCCGACTTTGAATTCGTGGGACAGTTTATTGATTGGCATTTTCGATCGTTCCCCCTTTAATGAAGTCCTGGACAAATTTTAGTTTGGAGCCCTTGAGCTCGTTGGAGGTGCCGGAGAAAAGTATCCCGCCGTCCTTGATCACCTCAAAGCGGTCGGCCACTTTGAAGGCGTTGGCAATTTCGTGGGTCACCACAATGGAGCCCACCTTGTGTTCATCCTTCAGTTTGTTGATCAGTTCATTGATCTTGCGGGAGGTCAGCGGATCCAGCCCGGTGGTGGGCTCGTCGTAGAACATATAGCGGGGATCCAGCACAATGGCCCGGGCCAGGGCCACCCTCTTCTTCATGCCTCCGGAAAGTTCCGAGGGCATGGTCTGTTCGGTCCCGGAAAGTTCCACAAAACTGAGGGCTTGGGCCACTTTTTCGGAGATCTCAGCTTCAGATAGCTTCAAATGTTCCCGTAAGGGGTAGGCTACATTCTCCTTGACGTTCATGGAGTCGAACAGGGCCGCCCCCTGGAAAAGCATCCCGATCTTTTTCCGCAGGGGCAGCATCTGCTCCTCGGTGTAATCGGTGGTATCCTCGCCGTCTATCACTATCCGCCCCTGGTCCTGCTTGATAAGCCGCAGGATGATCTTCAGGGTCACGCTCTTGCCGCATCCGGAACGGCCCAGTATCACCAGGGTCTCTCCCTGGTCTATCTTGAGGTTGACCCCGTTTAAGACCGGTTTGCCCTCAAATGATTTATGGATGTCGAAAAGTTCGATCATTAATTTCATTCTGTTCAGTATTCAGTATTCAGTATTCAGTATTCAATATTCCCCATTGGCTACCGGATTGTGGTTAGTCAGCGCCAAAGTTTACATTCCCAGCAGGAACAGCACCTTGGTGATGAAGGCATCCAGCAAAAAGACCAGCACCGAGGAGACCACCACCGTACGGGTCACCGCGTCGCCCACCCCCTTGGTTCCGCCCCGGGCGTTAAGGCCAAAGTAGCAGGCCACGATGGCAACCATCCCCCCGAACACTATGGGTTTTATGAAACCGCTGATCAGGTCGTTGAAGACCAGGGAATTGACCACCGAGGTCCGGTAAAAGTTGGCCGTCAGCCCCAGGTTCATCACGCTGACCAGCATCCCGCCCAGTATCCCGATCAGGTCGCCCACCACCACCAGGATGGGCAGCATGATCACCGTCGCAAAGAACCTGGTCAGCACCAGCTTCCGGATGGGATCGGTGGCCAGAGCCCGCATGGCGTCTATCTGCTCCGAGACCTGCATCGAGCCAAGCTCGGCGGTGATGCCCGCCCCCACCCGCCCGGCGAAGACCAGGGAGATCAGCACCGGACCCAGTTCCCGAACCAGCGAGACCGAGACGATGCCGCCGACATAGAGCTTGGCCCCGAAGCGCATCAGGGCGTAGCCGATCTGGAAGGCCAGCACGAACCCGGTGAAGAACGAGGTCAGCACCACGATCGGCAGGGAGTCCACCCCCACCCGGTCCATCTGCTCCCAGATCAGTTTGGGGTAATACGGCGGCCGGACCAGCCTTTTGGCCACTTCCCAGTGAAAGGCAAAAAAGCGGTATAGAGCTTCCACTGTGGAAGCGGCGGTGTTTATGATGTAATCTTTCATTCGTCCCGTACGGTTCATAATATGACTGACTGGTCGGTCATTATACTATTAATTTGGTGTCTTGTCAAGAGTCCCCCATAAAATAGAAAAGCCGCCTGGAACAGGCGGCTTTTCTGATGTTTACGGAGCTATTCCATATATACACTGACCGCGCCAATAAATGACTGCTGCCATTTATTGGTAGACAGATCCAGGGTATTGACCACCGCACCGTCTATCAAGAACTTCTTATACAAATAACCCACTCCCCCGGTCCAGACATAGTCCTCCTTGGCGGCTTTGAATATCCGGCTGTAACCCAAACGTCCGGAAACTGCGCCATAGCCTGGTATCACATACTTGTATTCCCCTGCCAGGGAATAGCGGAACTGTGGGGTTCCGCTGCCCAGGAATTTTTCCAGGGAACCTGATATTTTCGGCAGTTTGTCGGTGACGATGGCCCCGCCCAGCCACAACTTGGGCTTAAGTTTGTCATCCTCAACATTCTTCCAGTATACTTTGCCCAATATATTCTGGCCGGCCGCTCCGATCTTCAGATTCCTGTAATTGCCGTAAAACCCCAGGTCAATCCCGTAGCCGATGCTGTTCTCATCTATATACCGGGCCTTGGTCCAAAAAGTATCGGTGGGACATTTGATCTGGGTGATCTCCAGCATCCGGCCCCAAAGAACCTTGGCGGTCAGTCCCATGGCGGTGTTGGGATTCAACTCGTCCCTTTGGCCCAAAACCAGGGCAAACTCATCCACTCCGTAACGTAGATAACTGCTGACCGAATCCGTCACCGTTTCCCCGGCATGCCGGACCAGTGAGCGCCAGGACAAGCCCATTCCCTTGGTAGCCATGGCCAGATAATTGAGCCGTTTGTGCCCTGAGGTCAGCGGGTCGGACAAAAGACCGGAAGAATGGGTGTAATTCAAAGTGAACATCGGCCAAAGCAATGATGAAAGCTGGGCCGGGTTCCAATGTATCACCGACGGATCGTTGTCTATCCCCGCCACGCAGCCGGCCAAAGACACCGCCCTGGCACCCACCATCGGCCCCTGGTAGCTTTGCCAGTCGATGACCGAGGCATTAAGCGACGCCGTACTAAGCGCCAGCAAGGCCTGGATTAAAATGATATTTCTACTCATCTTTCTCCTATCCCGGGTAAACCGGATACAATAAGGAAACCATGAAAACAGGAAGGATTTCGTGATTTCCTGGGTTACTAATAAATTTTACTGCCTTTTTACATTGTACCTATACGGCGGATACCAAATCTCAGTTTTTTAGTGACTTTGTGCCTTGGTGGCAAAACAGATACTTCTGCTCAGTATTTGAACTTCATCCTTAGCCCCAGGTTGAACTTTCCCTTGTCATCCTTTTTGGCCACAACGGCGCTGCGGGCCCCGAAAAGGTATTCGGCGGTGAACTCGGTGGAGAGGTTGGCGGAAAGACCCTGGGAGTAGCTGACAAAAACATTGCGGGTGACATATTTGCCCAGGGTCACCTGGGCGCCCTTTTCTTCACCGGTCAGATATGTCTTCATCCTCACCACATCCACCATGCCGGTGTTCTTCTGGATGATGCCCGAGAGCATGTTGCTTAAATAATCCACCCCCCGCTGGGTCACTTGGCCGGTCAGATCCCCGCCGCCGTTCTGGTCGTCCAGTTTGCGGCCCACCGAGACCATGGTCAGAATGTCCTGTTCGGACATTGAAGGCTCGGAGCTGAATGACAGCTTGGGCTGCAGGGCGGTGCCCTGGATTGATAGAAGTATCAATATCTTGCTGGTGCCGCCCTCGGGAGTTGGCTGATCCACGGTGGTCTGGGCGGACAGGTTAAGCTCCGGATTGATAAGAGCAGCGTTGGTAAAGGTCAGCTGGCCGCCGGAAGAAATGTCAAACTTGCGATCCACAAACCGGTAGGTGCCTCGGATGGTCTCCAGCCGTCCTGACAGGAATAACAGATTTTGCTGCATCCGGACATTGAGGTTGTCAATCTTCAACTCGATGTCGGCGTCGGCATTGCGCAGCCAGATGCCCTGGGGGCCGGTGATGGCCAGGTCCAGGTCCATGGGCTTTGGTTCCTTGTCGGGCGGGGGCGGCTCCTCGGCCGGGGCAAATGGCATGGAGATCAGGGCGGTGTTGACCTTGACATCTCCGGATATCTTGGGGTGATTTACCGTCCCATTGATCTCGATCCGGGCGTCCACATTGGCTTCGATGAATGGTATATTGCGGATGGGGGCTTCCCGGGTGGTGATCAGAAAATACATCTTGGTGGGAATGAACCTTTCCAGCAGGATCTCGCCCCGCTGGATCTCCACCCTGCCCTTATTTTCGGTAATGGCGGAGATTTTGTCGACCACCAAGCTGTCGGCGTTGAAATGGGCCCGGGCCGTCACATCGTGCAGATACATGCCGAAGGGCCGCAGCACCATCTTGGCCCGGTCTATGGTGAGGTCCCCGTTGAGCAGTGGTTTGAATGGCGTCCCGGAAAGGGCAACCGAAAGGTCGATCCGGCCTTCATAAACACTCAGGAATTCCGCCATGGGGAAAAAAGCCCAGGTACCTATGTCCCTCAGGTTGACCTGCCCTTCCATCGGCCGGTCCAGCAGTTTTCCCATCTCCGGACCAACTGCCAGGTTAAGCGGAACTCTGGCTGAGAGCTCAGAAACACTTCCGTAACGGGTAATGGCCAGGCGGTTCAACCGGACAATTTGATCGTCATAAGCCGCATCCAGCGACAGGTTGTCGGCGGTGAACTGCTCAAAGCGGAGATTCCCCACGTTCAGTTTAAGGGAGTATCTGGGAGAGGCCAGGTTGCCGGACCCTTCCAGTTCAAAATCCAGCAGGCCGTGGACTGTCTTGTCCAGCTGCATCAGCTCCAGGATCCTCCGGCTGTCTATGTCCTGGCCCTTGACGTTTACCTGAAAATCCTTATTGCTTTTGTAATTCCCCGAGAAAAGCAGACTGCCCCGGCCCACTATCAGTTTGCCCGGCTTAAGGTCTATCACTCCGGACTTGATATCCACCGCCAGGGGCTGGCTGTTGGCAATGACCTGATATCCGGAATTGAAAAACAGCTTGTATATCACCAAAGACAGGTTTTTCCCTGCCATCTCCACCCGGCCGTTTATCAATCCTTCGGTCAAGCTATCCTTGATCACATGGATCCCGAAACCTCCCCAATCCAGGCCCCTTAGCTCCGCTTTCATTTCAATTTTTTCAATGCTCTGTTTGCCGATCTCAATGCCGGTCAGGGTGAATTTACCGTCACCCAGCGGGCTTTTGGCAACGGACTTTACCGACATATTGCCGTCAAAGTACAGACAGCTGACCCCGGCCAACCCGGCCTCCTTCAAACGGAATGACCCGATGACATCCGGGTCCCTGGTGGCCCCGGATACCAGGCCGTTGAAACTAAGGCGGCCGGCCAGGTCCTTCAGCCCGAACAAAGGACCGAATTGGGCCAGATCGATCTCGTCGGTCTCCAGTTCCAGACTGATGGCTTCCTTGTAAATATCGCCTTTGATCTCCAACTGGGCCTGCCCGCTCCGCAGCCTTAGCTGGTCAATGGCGATGTCGGTTCCCTCTGCCCGTACAAAACAGCGGAGTTCGTCCACCGGGATATCATTCACCGAGCTGCGGTTCAAGACCAGATCGGCCCGGGCCTTGATCTTTTTAGTTTCCAGCCCCTGGCCCTGAAGTTTAAAGCTGCCGTTGATGTTGGTTTTCACGGCCTGGCCTGCCATCGGCAGCATTGTTCCCAGGTCCACCCGGCTTAGAGCCAACTGCAGTGCGTAGTCCCTGGCGTTCAGGTCCAACTGGCCTTCGCCAGTTACCGAGCCCTGGCCGGAGACCAGTTCAATTTCATTCAATGACAGGATCTGATCCTTGAAACTCAGCCTGGTGTTCAGGCGGTCCAGTCGCACGCCGCTTAGACAGCAGGCCGCTGACCGGATCTCCAGCTTTGCCGACGGTTGGTCAAAACTGCCCTTTCCGCCGGCAGTGATGATCAGCTGTCCGCTAAAATCCCCTCCCTTGATCCTGGCCAGCTTGGCCACATCGGCCAGATTAAGATCAATCTTGGCCCGGGACAGGTCATACTGCCTGGTTTTTCCATCCAGCCATAAACTTAGTTCCAGGCGGCTGGAACCCAGGTCAAGCCCGAACCCCTCCAGTTTGACCGTATCCCCATTGATGGCCAGCAGACCTTTTCCCTTGTTCAGGGATAACTTGCGATCCGGAATATAGGCGCTGAGTTCCTTTAGGTCAAGTGATAATTTGGGTCCGCCCATCTTTAAAGCCGCTGCCAGGTTTACTTTTTCCACCAGCTGGGAATCCGGTCCGGGGCTGACCATCACCTTTAAGTTGCTGATCTCGACGGCGGAGATCTCCAATGGCGGGAAATTCGTCTTCCCCTTGGGTTTGGCGGGATCTGCTTTGAACAGGCCGGAAAAATTCCAGCTGCCGTCAGGATGCCGGATCAGCCTGGCCCGGGCATCGTAAACGCCCACCCGGTTGATGGCGATCTTTCTTTTGGTCAAAGAGACCCAGGGATGAATGACCACTTTGATCCTTGGGACATCCAGCATCATTCCGTTCTTCAGTGAGTCATCCGAGGCCAGTTTCAGGCCGTACAGCACGATGTTCATCGGCAGCTGGACGCTGGCGCTGTCTATGGTGAACTCCCGTCCCAGAACCTCGGACAGGGTAACATCGGCCTTGATTTTAAGCTTATCCTTGAATGGCCGGCTGTTCAAATAAAGAGCGGTGGCAAAAAGGATCAGCAGGATCGCGACGGCGGATGCAGTAATGAGTATTTTTCTTGTTTTATGCGGCATCAGAAGGCGTGCCCCAGATTGATGTATATCAGGCCGCCGTTAACCTCCATTTTACCATCGGTCTTTATGGCGTAGTCCAGCCGGACCGGTCCGATCGGGGTATAGAACCTGAAGCCCAGTCCCGTGCCGCCGTGGTAGTGTTTCCATTTAACCGATTCAAAATCGGCCCAAACGTTTCCGGCGTCGACAAAAAGACAGGCCCCGAGCATCTTG
>JAURWH010000023.1 GCA_030655055.1 bacterium | reverse complement strand
ATGTAGGCCAGCAGGATGTTGAACAGGTGCCACAGCAGGCTGGTCAGATGGAAGCCGAAGGCGCCTGGGCCCCAGACCTTATAGTCCATCAGGTATGAGACGGTCCGCAGCGGCCGCCAGATCCCGTCCCAGAAGATGCTGGCCATGGAGCGGCTGGAGTTGGCAAAGTACTCCGGGACAAACCGCCACTCCCGGATCTTGGCGTTCTCCTGTACAAAAAATCGGTCATCGTACATGAAATCGGCCGAGAATACAGGCCAATAGGCGATGACCGTCAGGGCCAGGATCAGAATTATTTTATAATGTCTTTTTAGCAACCGTCGGCTTAATTATTATTTGTCGCATTGATCATTTATTGCCCCGCCCAGTCCCGGAACCCCCACAACGCCCTGAAGGCCTGCTTCCAGGCGGCCGGGGTTTTAAGGGACCTCATGGTCTTCAGTATCTGTCCGGGTCTCAGGTAAAATTCCCGGAAAGCCCTGCTCCTGAAGGATTCCACCTCGGCGGGGTCCAGCTCCGGCGTTTTGATTACGGAAAAATTCTGTTCAAAGAACCTCCAGTCCCGGTTGGTTATCCAGCCTTCATTATTAGCCTGGGTATAAAGATCAGAACCGGGAAAAGGCACCGCGGAATAGAACTGGGCAAAATCAAAATCCAGTTCCTTTGCCAGATCAAGGGTGGTTCTCAGATCCTCCCTGGTCTCCCCGGGGTATCCGAACATCACGTGGGCCGTGACCTGCAGGCCGGCCTTTTGGGCCATGGCCACTGCTTTCCGGGTCTGATCTACCTTGGTCCCCTTGGCCATCAGGTCCAGCATCCTCTGGCTGCCGGACTCCACCCCGAAGCCGATCATCCAGCAGCCAGCCTGTTGGAATCTTTCCAGCATCTCAGGATCCACCTGGTCCACCCGGCTGTTGCAGACCCAGCCGATATTGAGTTTTCGGGAGATTATCTCGTCCGCCACTGACAGGGCATGATCCCTGTCCAAGGTGAAGGATTCGGCCCAGAAAAGGAACTGTTTAACTCCGATGGTCTTGATGTCGTGTTCGATCTCATCCACGATCCTTTTGGGGGAGAACTTCCTCAGCCTTTTCCCGTAGTAGACATGGTCGGCGCAGAACCGGCAGTTGAAGGGACAGCCCCGGTTGGTGGCCAAAAGCAGGAAAGGCTGGTCCGAAAGCGGGAGTTTGTAAAGATTTTTGTCTATCAGATCCCAGGCCGGGTAGGGCAGGCTGTCAAGATCTTCCATGGCGGCCCGGAGCTGATTGTGAAAAACCTTTCCCTGTCGGCGGTAGCTGATGCCGGAGATCCCGTCATACTTTTCCGCTGAGACCAGCTCCATGGCGGTCTGCTCCGGCTCTCCCATTATTATAACATCCAGTCCTTTGGAAAGGCCGAAGGTCTCCTCCGGCAGGGCGGTGGGGTGTATCCCAAAAACTGCGGTCCGGCAGTTCGGCAGGGCTTGGGCCATTTCGTCGACCGTCTCCATGTCTCCGGCGATGGAAGGAGTGGCGCTGTTGAACAGGCACCAGTCGGGGGCGTATTCTTTGGCCAGTTGCAGCAGCCGGGGACGGGAGATATTTTCCACTATGCAGTCGTGCAGTTTAACCTGATGCCCGGCCCGGCGCAGCACCGCCGCGGTCAGGGCCAGGGAAAGCGGCGGCCAGACCGAGGTCCAGGCCCCGGCCCGCTGCATGCACCTTCCCTCCCGCACCTGGGACACCCCCAGATAGGCCGGGGGATTTACCAGCAAAACCTTCAAGTCAGCATCTCCCGGAAGATGTGCCACAGGAATCTCCAGCCCTGGCTGGTCTTCAGCTTGGAGACCCCGCCCTGCCGTGAATATTCGTGGCTGGCTATCTCGGTTATCCTCAGCCCCCGTTTGAGGGCCTTGATCACCATCTCCTGCTCGATCAGAAAATCGTCGGCTTTCAAACCCAGCTCCCTGGCCATCCGGGTGTCGATGGCCCTGAAACCGTTCTCGCAGTCGGTGATGTCGGCCTTCCAGCGCCAGTTCAGCATCAGGCTTATCAATGCTCCGCCGGTCTGGCGGACTATGTTGTCCAGTGTGCCGTGGAACTCGTCCGAACCGCCCCGCAATCTGGAAGCTATCACCAGGTCGGCCCGGCCTTCCATGATCGGCCGGACCAGTTCCGGGATGTCCGAGGACTGATGCGAGCCGTCGGCGTCCATCAGCACCAGGATCCCGCCCCGGGCTTTTTGTATGGCCAGCCGCACCCCGGACCCTTTGCCCCGGCCGTCATCGGCCAGCACATCCGCTCCTTCTTTCCGCGCTATCTCTGCCGTCCGGTCAACGGAACCGCCGTCAACCACCAGCAGTTCGCCGGCATGGGTTTTGGCGCCGAGCACCGCCCGGGCGATGGTGGATTCCTCATCCCTGGCAATTATGGCTACGGTGATATCTTTCACTGGCTGCTCTTCAATTTCTTCTCGGACTGTTTGAACACCTCGTAAGCCCGGCCTCTTTCATATTTCAGCCGCTGGGCCGACCGTTCGTCCAACGCCAGCCCCAGGGCCTTTTGGGAGGCCTCCAAAGCCTCCCGGTATTTTTTCTGCTGATAGTAGCACTTGGCCAGGCGGCTGCCTACCACCACCCGGTTGAAATTATTCATCGGCTGGCTTTGGTCCAGCAATTTCAACAGCCGGGCATATCCTGCGGAACCTTTGTCCCATTGCTTGGTCCTCCAGTGAACTTCCGGGGCTATCCAGAAAAACACGTGGTTCTGGGGGTAACTGCTTTCCAGCTGCCGGGCCTGCTCCAGGGCCAGCGGGTATTTTTCATAATCCACGTATATCCAGGCCAGGCCGTTCTGGGCCATTACCTTTGAATAGCGCCCCTTTTCTATGGCCAGCTTGATCTCGGCAATGCCCTGTTCCCGGTTGTCGCCGATGAAGGGCAGCCATTTTAATACGCTGGCGGCCTTGGTGCGGAAATAGTGAAAGGAACCTATGCCCATGTAGGCGTCATAAAGCCGGGGATCCAAAGCGGCGGCTTTGTTCAGGTCGGATACAGCCGAAAGCCCGTTGCTTAAGGCCGAAAAATAATCCTTGGTCCGGACCTTGATGGCGGCCCGGTAGGCGTAAGTCCCTCCCCGGATGAAAAAGGCCCAGGGGTCGTGGCCGTCATGCGCGATGGCCTGGCCGGAAAGGTCCAGCGAGCTGTCCAGCAATGTTCTCTGAAGATCATCCCAGACATCGGTCTCGTAGGCCATGGATCTGAGCTGGTAGGCCCCGGCCTTGAAAAAATATCCGGCTGGGTTTTTGGGATGCTGGTTTATGAAAGCATCGAAAGTGTCTATGGCTTCCTGATACTGTCCCTGGTAAAGGATCTCCAGCCCCCGGTCTATCCGGAGGTCAAATTCATCCCCCACCGCCGCCCTCAAGGATGAGGCGGGCCACAGCAGAAGGGCAAAAAGGAATACTGTCAAAGCTGATATTTTTTTCACAGCAGGTGCCTTCCCAACAGCAGCAGGCCGGGATCCGACACTACCACCTGTTTGGCCACGTCGATGGGATTTATTTTTGACGGATCCTTGTCCTTCAGCAGTTTGGACAGCAGCCGGGCGATCCGGTTCATGTCGTCATCTTCCAGTTTCAAGAAGGCCCGGCGGACCTTGGCGTGGTATTTGATGTCCTTCCACAGGCCCGACCACCAGAGGGCGGGATAATCCCCGAGCGCTTTTTCGTTTCCGGTCTTCAGGTATTCCGATATTTGGCGGGCGGCCATCTGCCCCGAGGCCATGGCAATGGCGATCCCGGCCCCGGACAGGGGATCGGTCAGCCGGGCGGCATCGCCGGCCAGCAGCACGTTCCTGGATACCATGGGATGGTCTTCCTCCAGCGCCGGCGTGCCTCCGCACATGGTCTCTATGATCCGGGCTTGGGGAAAATGTTTTTTTAGAAATTGATCCAGATATTCCCCGGGCTTTTTCCCCCCGGCCAGGTTACCCACTATCCCCAGACCCACATTGGCCCGGCCTTCCCCCTTTGGGAATACCCATAAATAGCCGCCGGGTGCGGTCTCCTTTCCCACCCAGAACCGTACCATGTCCGCGGGGCCGCCGATGCCGGACATCAGATACTGTGCGCAGGAATGCAGTTCTCCCGGTTTCATGGCCGTGTTCAGTCCGGCCCAGGCTCCGGTCAAAGATTCCACTCCGTCGGCCCCGATGACGGACCGGCAGGAAATATTATGGATCTGGTCCCGGTATACGACCTTGACCCCGGTAAAGACGCCCTTTTCATCAGCGATCAGCCCCACCGCCTCGGCATTTACCAGCACAAAAGCTCCGGCCTCGGCCGCCCGTTGGGCCAGCCAGCGGTCGAACAATTTGCGTTCCAGAACGTACCCCACACCCGGCCAGGGCACCGCCACTTCGGTGCCGTCCGGCGAATAAAGCACTGCCCCGTTGATGGGCGCAGCTATCCATTTGGGATCCGGCCGGCAGAACAGCTCCAGGCTCTTCAGGCTGACGGCCTCGGCGCAGCACAGGGGAACCCCGGGCTCCCGGTGTTTCTCCAAAAGCAGCACCGAATGACCGGACTGGGCTAAAGTTTCGGCGGCCAGGGAGCCGGCCGGACCGGCCCCGATGACAACTGTATCATATTGACGGTCGAGTAGTTCCATAGAACTTTATGTTAACATAACAGCCATATTATTTCAAGATATTTAAGTCCCAAAAGATGAATGGCTTTCCCTGGCAAAACATTCCAGTAAAAATTGTTGACTTTGGCGGGCCGGTTGGGTTATTATCTAAAGATATGAATAAAAGATCATCCATCAAACATTTTTGGCCGGGCTTGACCCTGGCGTTTCTGTTTTTAGGGTCAGCGGCGTCTTCCCAAAGCTGGACCAGCTATACCAATTATAACCAGGTGGTAAAACTGACGGCCGACCCAGTTTCTCCCCTGCTTTGGGGCGCCACCCCCGGCGGGGCCGTCTTGTTTTCCTGGCAGGATACATTGTTGGTGGAAAAATACGACAACACCAACGGCCTTCCCAATGTTGAGCTTACCTCTGTGACCGTGGACCGACACGGAGACAAATGGTTCGGCACCTATGGCGGCGGAATAGCCAGGCTGGATTCCACCGGGTCATCCTGGCGGGTCTTCAATGCCCTAGACGGCCTGATTTCGGACACGGTCACAGCCCTCTGCAGTTACCAGGATTACATCTTTGCCGGAACCAAACAGGGCTTGTCCTTTTCCAATGACTATGAATCCTGGCCGGGAATTTCCAATAATCTGATATTCCCCAATTTGCAGACCATTAATTCCATTGCCCAAAGGAACGATACTCTTTGGGTTGCCACCGATGTGGGCCTGGCCCGGGCTGCCGCTTCCTATTTTATCAGCCATGCTTTTCCCTCCTGGCAACGTGATTCGGCTTTCGGTTTAAGCTCGCGCAATGTCCAATGCATACTCTTGTCCGATTCAAGCAGCTTTATCGGAACCATGTCTGGGGCAGACAGCTTGGAGGGAACTACCTGGAGGACAATTGCCGACTTAAACGGACTGGTAGTCCGAGATATGGCTAAAAAGGGTGATTCCCTGTTCTTCGCTACCAGCCAAGGCATCAAATTGAGTTGCCAGGGCGTATGGACCACCCTTTCTGCGGGCCTTTTAAGTGCCAATGCTTATTCCTTAGCCATTGACGACCTGGGCCGCATCTGGTGCGGAACGGAGCTGGGGTTGGCTGTTTTGCAGGATACAGTTTGGCAGCCATTTCGTTTTAATTGTTTAAGCGAAAATAACTGCTTTAGAGTAACCTGCAGCCAGGATGGGAACCCATATGTCATCCGCCGGTCCCAAAAAGAAATTCAATACCTGCATAACGGGTGGTGGCAAACATACAACCAAGCCAGCACCGGCATGCCCTTTTCCCTTTTGGAGCGTTTGGCAATTGATAAATATGGAAATCTGCTGGCCGGAGATTGGGGGCAGGGGCTTTTCATCCGTAGTTCGGCAGGCCCGTGGAGGCAATACATGGCAGAACTGCCAACCAATGTAATTAAAAACATACTTTTAACGGAAAACGGGTTTTATCTGGCCCAATGGGGACATGATTACCGGGATCCCGTAACATTTTACAGTTATGCCGACACCATGTTTCATGTTTACTGGGGCCCCATAGAAACGATGCGGCCCAATGCCCTGGCCATTGATGGAGACGGGACCTTATGGGTGGGCACCAATGCGGCAGGACTTTATAATAGAAAAACCGATGGGCTGTGGCAAAATTTTAATGAATCTAACTCTGCATTGTCTACTGGTAATCCCGTAATCACAGTGTCCTGCGATAACAATGGCCGTCTTTGGATCGGCACTATAAACGGTCTGTTCTTTTATGATGGGGACAAAATATCACCCTTTTCCCATCCTTTGCTTTCAGGAGCGATCATTTCCATAAAAGTCGACCGGGCCAACAACAAATGGATCGGCACCGACAAAGGCCTTAATCTTATTACCTGGGATGGTCAAATGCTGGCTTATACCCAACGAGACTTGGGGAACAACGGCTCCAGGCTTTTAAGCGACAACATCAACGAAATTTCCATCGCTCCGATCGACGACCAAACCGACGGTATTTACATTGCAACCGAAAAAGGCCTGAACCTTTTAAAATACAACCTGGTGCTGCCCCGCCAGGCGCTTTCAGTGAATGTGGCGCCAAACCCTTACCGCCCGGGCCAGGATCCTTACTTTTACTTCAGCAACCTGCCCTCACAATCGGTGGTCAGAATATTCACTTTGGACGGCCGTCTGCTGGGAACATTCCATGGGCCCACGGCGCCGGAACATATTTTAGTTATTAACCCCGAAGATATACCGTCAAACCTTGTCTCCGGGCTCTATCTTTGCCATGTCAGCGCCCCGGGGTTCAAACAAACTGTCTGCAAACTGGCCGTCATCCGCTGAATCATGAAAAACCTTCTGATATTAAGCTACTACTACCCGCCCCTGGGATTAAGCGGGGTCCAGCGGACGGTCAAGTTCGTCAAATACCTTCCCCAGTTCGGCTGGAATCCCATCATCATAGCGCCCCGCCCCCGCGGCAGCTACGTATATGACCCGGCCCTTTGCGCCGAAGTGGCCCAAGCCAAGGTGTTCCGTACCTGTTCCCTGGACCCGCTCTTTTTATCTCCCCAAAAGAACACCGGGTCCGCCCTCCACAAGAACTCCCTTGCTTCCCGGGTCAACCGCTGGCTGATGCCGGACAATAAGTCCGGCTGGATCCCCTTTGCCCTGCAGGCCGGTTTGAAAGCAGCCAGACAATTCCCCATAGATGCCGTCTACTCCACCGCTCCCCCCTATTCCTCCCACCTGGCCGGGGTATTGCTGAAGAAACTTCTGGGACGGCCGCTGGTGGCTGATTTTCGTGATGCCTGGACCAGTTACACCTGGACCAAATATCCGGCCGGCATCCTGCGGAAATCGGACCATAAAATGGAAGAACTGGTTTTAAGGAACGCCGACCTTGTCACCGCCGTCAACAGCCGGATACTTGATGATCTCTGCGGCCTTCACCCCAGGATTGACGGCACCAAATTCCATTTGGTCTCCCACGGTTACGACCCCGAAGATTTTGACGGAGCCTCAAGACCGGATCCGGATCATTTTACCATTGCCTACACCGGCACTTTCATCAACAACCGCAGCCCCAGGACCCTGTTTGCGGCGGTCAAGATGCTGCGGAAGCAGAATGTTCCCGGACTGGACAAGCTGAGGATCGTGTTTGCCGGCAGCCATCGGGAGAGCGATCTGGCCCTGGTAAAAGAGTTTGATCTGAATTCCACGGTCCGATTCACCGGATACCTTAACCACCGGCAAAGCGTCCAGATCCTGACGGAGGCCGACCTGTTGTGGCTGGTGATGGGCCCGGAGGAGACCGCCAACGTCACTCCCGGCAAATTGTTTGAATATCTTGGCGCCCAAAGGCCCATCGCCGCCTCCATTCCTCCGAGCGGTGCAGCGGCCAAGCTGATCCTGGATGCCGGAGCCGGCTCCGTGACCTCGTCTGATGATGCCTCCGGCTTGGCCGGGATCATCCGGCAGCAGATGTCGGCCTGGAAAAACCAGAAAGCAGCATCCCCGGTTGCCCCGGAAAAACTGAAATTCTTCGACCGGCGGCTCATCACCCAAAGGTTTGGCGCGTTACTGGACGGGCTGTCATGAGAGAACGGCTTTGGGAAAATATAAAGTCATTTAAGTTTGCCCCGGAAATGCTTTTGGCCGGTATCGCCCTGCTGGTCATGATCCCGTCTTTAGGCATCGGCCCGGTCAGCGATGATTTCTCCTGGCTGCAGCAGGCCAAACAGGGGCAATACCAAAGCATCGGACAATATCTTTCCCAGCCTGCCCCCTTCGGATATTTCCGCCCGCTGCCGATGCTTTTTTTTAAGACGGCCTGGCGGCTGTTCGGCCCTGCCCTGTGGCTTTACCGGTTGACCGCCTTATTGCTCTATGCCCTGACGGTGATATTGATCTACCGGCTGGCCCGCTTGTTTTCCTTTTCGGGCAGGGTTTCCCTGATTTCGTCGGTCATCTTTGCCCTGATGCCCTGTCACGCCGAAGCCCTTCTTTGGCTGTGCTCGGTGAACGAGCTTTTTTCGGCCTTTTTTGTTTTGGCCGGCATATACTTTTTCTTTTCCCGTCCTGGCTGGAGGGGTGCGTTAATATCCACCGTATTTTTCTTACTGGCCCTTTTGTCCCGTGAAAGCGCCTTTTGCTTCATTCCGCTTCTACTGATGTTTTCCCTGCCCCGTATCTTGGGAAACTGGCGGCGATTGGGATTGGCCGTCACAGTTCCGCCCCTTGCTTATGGACTCTTCAGAGCATTGTGGGTAAGAGGCCTTCCGGATTCTTATCTTCCTCCGGCTCCCGGACAGTTGGATATTAACCTGATAAGAGTTTTTAGCAGACTGGCTCAATATTTCATAAAAATGCTGCTGCCGGTCAAAAGCCTGATGGAGTTCTTTGCCTTTAGGCCCTATGTCTGGTTCCGGGAGATTTACAGTTCCCCGCAGATGCATCCGGTGGCCTTTTGGGCAACAAGTTTGGTCTCGCTGCTGGTCCTATTTTTCATTTTTTACCGGACAATAAAAGCATCCGGACAGCAGATCGTCTGGCCGCTTTTGTTTTCAGCCCTGGCTTTAGCGGTGTACCTTCCTTTTTACAATACCGGTGAACGTTTTCTTTATCTGCCTTCGGCCGGTGCGGCAGCCGGGCTGGCGGTCTGGATCGCAGGATTGATCGGCAAAAAAAGAAAACTGGGGCTCAGCCTGTTGGCATTGACTCTTATGGTTTACGGCGTTTCTTTCGGAAACCGCATCTATCGCTGGCATCAGGTGGGGCACTTAACCACGCAGGCCCTGGCCCGGCTGGAACAGAGAACGGAAGAACTTTCTCCGGGATCCCTGGTTTACCTGAAGGACATGCCCGGATTGATTTACGGAATTCCATTTTTCAGTTATTACACCTTTAACCACGCCTGGGAGTATACTTTCCCCGGCCGGAAGGTCGAGTATTATTTTGACCCGGCCCCCAAACCCCGGATAGCTGATGCCGTCTTTTCTTTTTCCCTGAAAGAGCTTGATTTTAAGACCCTGCCATAAAGATATTTTTTCCTCTTATAATGGAATGTTTAACATTCAGACATACACATGCCCCGAATATCAATAGTCATAGTGACCTGGAACAGCCAGGACTACATCCGCCCCTGTCTTGATTCCCTGTTTTCCCAAGGACAAGACGTGGACATCATTGCTGTTGACAATGACTCCCGGGACTCCACCCTGAATGCCCTGCGGGAGTATGGAGCCAGGATCAAGATCATTGAAAACCAAAGCAACCTCGGTTTTGCCCGGGCAGTAAATCAGGGATTGAAGCTGGCGGCTGGAGATTATATATTGCTTTTGAACCCCGATACCGTGCTTACTCCCGGCGCTCTGGGGGCCATGGCCGGCTACCTGGCTACGCATCCCAAAGTTTGGGCCCTGGGACCCCAGCTTTTGAATATTGACGGTTCGGTCCAGCGTTCCTGCCGCCAGTTCCCAGATGGCCGGATAATGTTTTATGAATTCACCGGCCTGTCCAAATTGTTCCCTAAAAATAAAATCTTCGGCAGGTGGCGGATGGGATATTTTGACCATCAGACCCCAGCCCAGGTAGACCAGCCCATGGGAGCTTGTTTAATTGTGAAACGGGAGATATTGGAGAAGGTGGGCCTGCTGGATGAAGAGAATTTTCCCATGTTCTTCAACGAGGTGGACTGGTGCCTGCGGATCAGCCGGGCCGGGGGACAGCTTTATTTTTTACCCCAGGCCAAAGTTTACCATCATCACGGCGCCAGCACCCGCCGGGTAAAGAGAGCCATGATCATCAGCTCCCACCAAAGTATGATCAGGTATTTTGCCAAGCACTACCCGTGCCGGTTATCCACCCTGCTGATCCGGATAATGAGCCGGCTGTCCCTTCCTTTCCGTCTTTGGCTGCAGGGCAATGGGGACACTGATGGAAATCATTAGCAAATGGGCCGGGTTAGCCTGATCCTCCTTAACGTAAAAGAGCGCATCATTCCCGATGCGCTCTTTTGCTTACCGCCCTGATCTCCCGTTCCACATCCCTTTTCTTGATGTCCTCCCGGCGGTCATAGAACTTCTTCCCTTTGCCCAGCGCCAGCTGGATCTTGACCCTCCCGTTCTTAAAATACATTGAAAGCGGGATCAGGGTCAACCCCTTCTCCTGGCTCTTGGAACACAGTCTTTTGATCTCGGCCTTGTGCAGCAGCAGTTTGCGGGGCCGGACAGATTCCTGGTTAAAACGGTTGCCGTGATCATAGGGTGAGATATGCATGCCGTATACAAAGACCTCGCCACCCTTGGCCTGGGCATAGCTCTCCTTGAGATTGGCCAATCCCTGCCGGATGGACTTGACCTCGGTCCCGGTCAGGGCCAGCCCGGCCTCCAGGGATTCCAGGATCTCGTAGTCGTGCCTGGCGCTGCGGTTTTGGATGCTGGGATCTTTTTGCATTTTTCCTTGACAGTAACTGGTATTATGGTTTATAATTACAGTTCTATGCCGGAGTGGTGAAATTTGGTATACGCGCAAGGCTCAGAACTTTGTGGTCGCAAGGCCATGGGGGTTCAAATCCCCCCTCCGGCACCATATAGGCTCCAAGTTATACAGTAGCCCGCCTTCGGCGGGCACAATTATTGCTTCATGTTTGACAATAGTCCGCCCCAGGCGGGCACAATGTATCCGAAAACAAACCGTAAGTGTTTCACTTGCGGTTTTTTTATTTTTCCCCCTCCTGTTCCTCCTGGGCCGGAGCAGAGAGATATTCCTTTATCAGGTTTTCGGCCCGGGCCAGGTCCCCCTCCAGCACTAAAAGCCGTCCCCAGCGCGGCCGGAGCATCATGGCCACGTCGGCGTAAGCCGGGATCTGCTCCGACTTCAATACGCATCTGATGCCGTTGTCGTTCAGCAAAGCTTCCAGGGCCTGTCCGATCATCGGATCCGGCGGGTCGAAGACCGACACCAGCTCAGCCTCCGGGACTGTCTCATCCGGAACATCCGGCAGCTTCCCGGCCAGAGGACTGCCGCAGTCGTAACAGGTCTGGAAACCCTCCCGGTATTCGGACCGGCATTTGGGGCAATATTTCATATTTTACTCCGCCATCTGAATCCGGTTCTTGCCGGATTCCTTTACCCGGTACATGGCCTTGTCGGCTTTGGACAGCAGCTCGTCCATGGTCTGGCCGTGTTCGGGGTAGACCGCTATCCCGATGCTGGCCGTTATCTTGCAGGAAAGCTTGTGGGCGGTTAAAAATGGCTCGGCCTCGATCTTTTTTCTGACGGCCTCGGCCAGGCTCTTGGCCTCGGCCGCCCCCTTGAACGGAAGGATGATCACATACTCGTCACCGCCGTAGCGCGAAGCCAGGTCGGGAGATTTGACCAGGGCTCCTATCCGGTCGGCCACCTCCTTCAAGGTCTGCCCCCCCAGCAGATGCCCGTAAGTATCGTCCACTTCCTTCATGTGATCCAGGTCGATGAACAGCACCGCCAGGTTTCTTCCCTGTTTTTTGGCTTCGGC
>JAURWH010000022.1 GCA_030655055.1 bacterium | reverse complement strand
GGGTGATGCCGTAGCGGTCCCGCAGGTTGATGAATATCAGCCCGCCGTGGTCGCGGCTGCGGTGGACCCATCCGCAGAGGGTGACCTCCTGGTTGTTATTGGAGGAACGCAGTTCCCCGCAGGTATGGCTGCGCTGCCAGGCGCCTAAGGTTTCAAGTTTCATGATGCTTGTAATCTTTAATGTTGTACTGTTTTGTTCTTCCATAGCCCAGGCCTTAAGGCCTGGGCTATGGATCAGCCAGCCTGTTCGTCCCAGATCTCATACGCCTTGCGCAAATGCGGTATGGTGATGGACCCGCCCACCACCAGCGATATATTCATGATCTCATCGAACTCCGCCTGGCTTACCCCCAGCTTTTTGCACTGGATGACATGGTAACTGATACAGTCATTGCAACGCAGCACCACAGAAGCGCATAGCCCCAGCATCTCCTTGGTCTTGCCCGGCAGCGCCCCGTCCTGGTAGGCGGCGGTGTCCAAGTTAAAGAACCGCTTGATGCCGGTATGCTCCGCCGCCAGTATCCGGTCGTTCATTTTGGTGCGGTAGGCATTGAATTCTTTTATTTTGTCAGACATAGGAACCTCCCCCCACTAAAAACGCGAAAACTCGCGAAAATTACTTTTCTGTTTATTTAGATCCATTTCGTGCATTTCGTGGGCAGTCGGCCCCCTACTCGCACTGGCAGTACTTCGGCACATTGACCACCAGTTCATCAAAGGCCACCTCGGCCTGCTGGTGCTTGTCCATGTCCTTCAGCGTCGCCACGCCCTTCTTGATCTCATCCTCGCCTATCAGGGCCACGTAGCGGGCATTGAGCCGCCCGGCCTCGCGCATCTGGGCCTTTAAACTGCGGCCCAGAAGTTCCTGCTCGCAGACCAGACCCTTTTGCCGCAGCTGGGAGCAAAGCAAACTTCCTTTCTTCACCGCCTCATCGCCCAAAGTGGCGATGTAGACATCCGGCCGCTTCTCCGGCGGCAGGTTCACTCCCTGATTTTTGAGAGCCAGAACATATCTCTCCAGACCTGAGCCAAAACCCACCCCCGGGGCGGGGCTTCCGCCCAGATCCTCCATCAGGCCGTCGTAGCGCCCTCCGCCGCCCAGGGCATCCTGGGCCCCCAGGTGCTGTGAAACAACTTCGAAAGCTGTGCGGGTATAGTAGTCCAGTCCGCGGACCAGGTTCTTGTCCAGGGTGAACGGGATCTCCAGATCCTTAAGCCGGTCCTGCACCGTCTGAAAATGCGTCTGGCAGTCGCCGCACAAATAGTCCTTCATCTCCGGGACATCCTTGAACTTTGCCTGGTCTATCTTGCAGTCCAGTATCCTCAGGGGATTGCGGTTATAGCGGTCCTGGCAGTTGTCGCAGAGTTCCGGCAGCATGGGTTTGAAATGGTCCATCAGCTTCTGGCGGTAGGGCGGCCGGCATTGGGAACAGCCCAGGCTGTTGAGCCTTAGGCTTAAGCCTCCCAGACCCAGTTTCTGCAGGGTGAAGAACAACAGCGAGATCGCCTCCACATCGGCCAGGGGGCTGTGGCTTCCCAGCACCTCGGCCCCGAACTGGGTGTGCTGGCGCATCCGGCCGGCCTGGGGCCGCTCGTAGCGGAACATGGGGGCCAGGTAGAAGACCTTGATGTATGGCTGTTCCTTGAGCGTGTTGTGCTCGATCAAGGCCCGCAGCACCGGCGGCGTCCCCTCGGGCCGCAGGGTGATGGAGCGCTGGCCCTTGTCGGTGAAGGTGTACATCTCCTTCTGGACGATGTCGGTGGTGTCCCCGGTGCCCTTGACGAACAGCGCGGTGTCCTCAAAGACCGGGGTACGGATCTCTTTGAAGCCGTAGATCCGGGCCTGCTCCCGGATCACCGATTCTATGTGCTGCCAGAGATGGACCTGGTCCGGCATCACGTCATATGTGCCCTTGCTGGCTTGAAATTTCATTTGTCTTCGTCCTTGTTCTTGTAGCATAGTTTGGAGATCCCGGTGCCCGCCGTAAAACCTATCACGTTCATGGAAAAGTCCAAAAATGATACTGTCCTTCCCGGGACCATCACTTCGTGGTATTCGTCAATGGCGGCCAGGCCCAGCCCCATCACCAGCAGCACCGCCCACAACCCCTTATGCCGGTATCCCGTCATTGAAAAAGCCCGGGCCGCCAGCAGCGCCAGCACCAGGTACACCACGATGTGGAATACTAGGTCGGCATGGGGGTACCTTGCCGGGGTCGTTAAATTGGGGATGGAGGTGGCCGTGATCATCAAAACCAGCCAGGCGGCCACCGGGCCCCAGATCAATAGTTTCTTCCGCATTATGTTCTTATTCCACCTGACTGAATATTTTAAGCACTTCTTCGGCGCTGGCCGCCTTCACCAGCTGTTCCCGGATCTGGTCCCGGTTCAACAGCCGGGAGACCAAAGCCAAGGCCTTGACGTGGTCGGCGATGAAGTTCTGGGGGGTGGCCACGAAAAAGAATATCTGCACCGGCTGGTCGTCCAGCGAGCCGAAATTAACCGGCTGGCGGCTGATGCCGAAGGCGCCAGTCATCTTCTTAAGTTCTTTGGTTCGGCCGTGGGGAATTGCCACTCCCTTGCCGATCCCGGTGGACATCAGCCCTTCCCGCTCCATGGCCGAGCGGAGCAGGTCCGGCTGGTTCTCTATCAGACCTGCCCCGGCCATCAAAGCCACCAGTTCCGAGATGATCTCCTCCTTGGTGGTCCCGTTAAGCGGAACCTTGATGCAGTTCAGCTCCAGTATTTCGTTGATCTTCATCTCTATCGCCTTATTGTGTTGATTTTAACAGATCCGCGGCAGGGCCTCGCCCTCCAGCATCATCAGCGGCCGCTTGCTTCCCAGGAACGTGGTCAGCAGCACCTGAGGTTTGCCGGCTTCGACCTTGCCGATGATGGCCGCATCTTTGCCCAGCGGGTCCTGACGCATGGCACTCAATATCTTTTCCGAATCTTCCCGGGGCACGATGGCTATCAGTTTGCCCTCGTTGGCCACATACAGCGGGTCCAGGCCCAGCATCTCGCAGGCGCCTTTGACCTCCTGTTTGACCGGTATCTTTTCTTCCTCGATGTTGATGGTGACCTTTGATTGCAGCGCGATCTCGTTGAGCGTGGTGGCCAGCCCGCCCCGGGTGGGGTCGCGCAGAACGTGGATCATTCCCGCCTTCAGCATTTCTCCGACCAGTCCGTTGAGCGGGGCCGCATCACTGAGCAGGTTCCCGCTGAGGCCGAAATTGTTACGAGCGTTGATCACCGCCGCCCCGTGGTCGCCGATGGAACCGCTGATGATCACCAAATCTCCCGGCACAGCCAGGGAGCCTGAGATCTCGACTCCCTCAGGGATCACCCCCACTCCGGAGGTATTGATGAACAGGCCATCGCAGGCGCCCTTATCAACCACTTTGGTGTCACCGGTTACTATGGCCACGCCTGCCTCTTTGGCGGCCGCCGCCATGGAATCAGCCACCTTTTCCAGGGTCTCAAGCGAGAAGCCTTCTTCTATGATGAATCCAACCGAGAGATACAACGGCCGGGCGCCCTTCATGGCCAGATCGTTGACCGTACCGCAGACCGCCAGCCGCCCGATGTCCCCGCCCGGGAAGAATAGCGGCTTGACCACATAACTGTCCGTGGTAAAAGCAATTTTGCAGTTTGCAGTCTGCAATTTGCATTCAGCCGCATCATCCCCCTGGTTGAGCAGAGCGTTTGAAAAACGAGTCTTGAATACCTTTTCAATCAACTCGTGGGAAAGACGCCCGCCGGAGCCGTGGGCTAAAAGTATTTTATCGGTAACACCCAATGGTTTTTTATTTTTGATTTTTAATATTTTGTTTTTCAGTCCCCGCCCCGTATTTGTACCACGCTGCGCAGGCCCCTTCTGATGACACCATGCACGGTCCCACCGGGCTTTCCGGTGTGCATTTATTCCCGAACATCGGGCATTCATCAGGCTGATGAAGTCCCATCATCACCTGGCCGCAGATGCAGCCCTGGGGCTCTATGGCCGGCGGGACTTCGATCTTAAATCGTTTTGCAGCGTCGAAAGAAACGTATTCTTCCCGGAAGCAAAGCCCGGTCTCCGGGATGCTGCCGATGGCCCGCCATTCGGCGGTGCAGGGCTGCATCACTTTGTCCAGTATTGCCAGGGCGTGGGGGTTGCCGGCATCCGGCACGCCCCGCCGGTACTCGGTCTGCACGCTGAAAGCCAGCCCGTCCTTTTTATGGCTTCGGAGCTGTTCCAGCAGCATTACTATTGACTCCAGTATGTCCAGTGGCTCGAACCCGGCGATGACGCAGGGGATCTGATATTCCGCCGGAATGAATTGATACGGCCGGCTGCCAATGATGGCCGAAACATGCCCCGGACAGAGGAACCCGTCTATCCTGGTCCGGCCGGATTCCAATATGGCTTTTAAAGCGTTAGGCACGGTCTTGAAGGCCGGATAGACCGAGAAATTGCCGATGCCCTTCTCTTTGGCCTCCAGCACCGTGGCGATGATGGTGGGCGAGGTTGTCTCAAAACCCACTCCGGCAAAGACCACCTGCTTCTGCGGGTTCTCGGCTGCGATCTGCAGGGCATCCAGCGGAGAGTACAGTATCCTGACATCGGCCCCCTGGGACTTGGCCTCCCGCAGGCTGCTGTGCGAACCGGGAACGCGGACCATGTCGCCGAAGGTGGTAAAGATGACTTCCTTCAGCCCGGCAATGGCGATCGTTTTATCGATGTCGGTCAGCGAAGTGACGCAGACCGGGCAGCCCGGCCCGGATAAAAGTTTTATTGACTTCGGGATCAGCCCCCGGATGCCGAACTGAGAGATGGCCATGGTGTGGCTGCCGCAGACCTCCATGAAGGAATAAGGGCCGTCGCACAGGCCCTCTATCCTTTTGACCAGTTTTGCGGCCACCACCGGGTCGCGGAATTTATCAAGATCGATCATGCTGGCTGGCCGTCAGGTGATGGTGATGCCGGTCTCTTCCAGCAAACGGTATGTTTCCTCGGCCTCTTTGGGATCTATCCGCTGGATGGCAAAGCCGGCGTGGATCAGCACGAACTCCCCCACCTTGGCGTCGGGCATCATATGCAGTCCGATGCTGCGTTTAAGGCCCCGGATGTCCACTTCGGCCTTGTTCCCCTCGATGGTCTCGATCTTGGCTGGTATGGCTAAACACATCTTCTTACTTCCCTAAAATGCTTGACACCAATTGTCCCAGGGCTATTCCGCCGTCATTCGACGGTACCTGTTTGTGGATCAGTACCTGGTAATCTTTTTGCAACAATCCCTGCCGGACACGGTCCAACAGAGTTCTGTTTTGGAACACGCCCCCGGAAAGTGCCACGGTTTTTATCCCTGATCGTAGCTTTAAATTATCGCACATTGCCAGGGTAAAGTCAACGATTGTATTGTGGAATTTGGCCGAACAAACGCCCGGTGCCACGCCTTTTTTAACGTCGTCGTTCAACTGCCGCCACATCTCTTTTAACCGGACTATTGACTGTCCGTCTGATTGAATTATCTGATGATCGTATCTGCCGGTGGTGCCGGGATCAACGCAATTCTCCAGCGCGATGGCCGCCTGGGCCTCAAAGGTAATGGCGGGACATACCCCCAGCAATGCGCTGACCGCGTCGAACAGGCGCCCTAGGCTGGAGGTCCAGGCCAGGTTGAATTTGCTGTCCAATTGTTTGGATATCAGTTCCAGTTCTGGCTGGTATTGCTTGGGGAACACCGGCGCCGGCAGTTCATTCAAAAGATACTTGCCGTAGGCGGCGGCTATCCGGTAGGGCTTTTTGATGGAGGTTTCGCCTCCCGGCAGGGGCAGGTATTCCAGGTGCCCGGCCCTGTCCATCGTTTTGCCGTCGAACAGGAAGAACTCCCCGCCCCAGATATTGCCGTCTCCGCCGTAGCCGGTGCCGTCGAAGGCCACTCCGATGGCCGGGACCATTTTGCCGTTATCGGCCAGGGTGCTTAGGATATGGGCTTGGTGATGCTGTACCGTGTTCAGAGCCACGCCAGTCTGTTCCTTGGCCCATCTGGTGGTAAGATAGTCAGGGTGCAGGTCGTGGACAATGACCTCCGGCTTTATCCGGAACCACTTCTGGTATTTTTCAACCGCCTCTTTGAAAAATTCCAGGGTGGCCAGGTTATCCATCTCGCCGATGTATTGGCTTAGATAGGCCTTGTTGCCGGAAGCCAGACAGAA
>JAURWH010000021.1 GCA_030655055.1 bacterium | reverse complement strand
TTCGACGCTGCTCACCACAAGTTTTTAAGCGAAAGACTTTTTGGTTCTTTTTCTGGGGCCTGCCCTGAGAAGGCTATTTACCTTGCAAACGAAGGGGCGGTACAAAAAAGAAAAAGAACACTAACAAAAAAGCCAGACTTTCGTCTGGCTTGAAGATATTCTGGTAGCGGCTCAGGGATTTGAACCCCGGACACGCGGATTATGATTCCGCTGCTCTAACCAACTGAGCTAAGCCGCCACTTTATGAAGGCCCCGGGGCCATGGTTTTCAGCTTTCAGTCCTTTGCGTTCCTTCCAAAGCAAAAGCCCAAGTATGTCTGCTTGGGCCGATGGCCTCGTCCCTAAGGCCCAATGTAAAATGGTAGCGGGGAGAGGATTTGAACCTCTGACCTTTGGGTTATGAGCCCAACGAGCTACCAGGCTGCTCCACCCCGCGACGTATTTCCACTGTAAAATCCAATGATACCAAACTTTGGGGCCGGTGTCAAGGTATTTCTGCCTTGGGGCTTGACAGCAGGGGGGCGGGTAATTTATAATTACAGCATATATTAACCGCAGGAGACCTTATGACCAAAATGACCCACAGTCTGGTGACCAAGCTGACCCTCAGTTTTGTCTTATTGATAGTGGTGATAGCCGGACTGGCCTTCGTTACCACCTATAATGCCACCCAAAAGGCGCTTAAGGAGCAGATGGGCTGCGAACTTCGCTCCACTGCGGCCGCGGCCGCTTCCCTGATAGACGGCGGACAGCATGCCGGGCTGAGAGCGGGAGACGAGCAGAAGCCCCAATACCTGGATATCCAGAAACAGATTCAGAAGATCAGGGCCAACAACCCCAATATCAAATACATTTACACCATGCGCCGGGCCGGGGACGGAGTGGAGTTCGTGATCGACGCCGATTACGGGGCCGAGGAAGACGCGGCCTCGATCGGAGAGGCCTACGAACAGGGACCAAATTACAAGGAACTGATGGACGGCTTTGAACGCAACAGCGCCGACAAGGAATTCACCACCGACCAGTGGGGCGTGGTGCTTTCCGGTTATTCGCCCATCCGCGATTCCCTGGGCAATTCGGTGGGGCTGTTGGGGGTGGACATGGACAGCAAGGAAGTGATAGCCCGCCAGCAGTTCATCCAGAACACCATCTATTACATCATTGGGATCGCCATCCTGCTGGCCGGGATCATCGTCCTGCTGTTCTCCCAGACCATCATCCGGGACATCAACAAGCTCAACCGGACCGCCAACAATATCAGCCTGGGCCAGATGGACGCGGTGGTGGACGTCAAACGCCGGGATGAGATCGGAGAGCTGGCCGAATCGTTCTCCCGGATGCAGGCCAGCCTTAAGATCATGATGAACCAGGACGAAAACCCAAACGAAAGCGAGAAATAAGGTGACGCCAGTGACACAATTAGCGCAAAAAGTTTTAGAGACCACCACCCCCTATCTGGGTCCGGCCTCCAAGATCTTTTTGGACCGCCAGACCAAGCGCCACATGAACGGGGTGATCTTTGATTACCTGGAAAAGAACCACCTGCCCGACCTTTCGCGCTGGGTGATGATCTCGGCCGGGCTGCTGATAGACAAGAACAAGGCCAAAGAGCTGTCGGATAAGATCTCCACCCTGCAGGCGGCCTAGTTATCCCATCATTGCCAAAAGGGCTTTCCCGGTCATTCGGGAAAGCCCTTTTCTTTTTGTCTTCACAGGAATTATCAGCCGGCCGCCGGGACCGTTCAGCGTTTACGGTTCAGGGAGTCGGAAGAATAAAACCGGTAGGAGACCTCTCCGGGCTTCACCATTCCCAGGTTCTCCCGCACCAGGGCCTCTATCACCAGCCGGTTCTCCTGGACCAGCCGGATCTCCCTCTTCAGGATCTCGTTGTGGGCCAGGTTGACCATTATCTGCCTTTTTAAGGAGGCCTGCCGTTTGTGCATTTTGATGGTCTTGATCCAGCCGTAATTCCCCAGGCCAAAGGAAACCACCACCACTCCGGTGATCACCAGGGTCAGGGCCAGCACCAGCTTTTGACGGAATTTTTTATTTTTAGCCGAACGGTTCATTTACGGTTAGTAACTATTCCGCCACAAAGACACAAAGACACCAAAAAATTTAATTGCTTAAATTTAATCTGGTATTGAAATACTTTGTTTTTTCGTGCCTTTGTGGCAAGTTCAATTTACTGTTTAAAGGCTGACTGTCCGGGATAGACGGCGGACCCGCCCAGTTCCTCTTCGATCCTCATCAGTTGGTTGTATTTGGCCACCCGCTCGCTGCGGGAGATGGAGCCGGTCTTGATCTGTCCGGCGTTGGTGGCCACCGCCACCTGGGCGATGGTGGTGTCCTCGGTCTCGCCCGAGCGGTGGGAGATCACCGTGGTGTAGCGGCTGGCCCGGGCCAGGCCGATGCAGTCCAAGGTCTCGGTCAGGGAGCCGATCTGGTTGAGCTTGATCAAAATGGAATTGGCCACGCCCCGCTCCAGCCCCATCTGCAGGCGCTTGACGTTGGTGACGAACAGGTCGTCGCCGATCAGCTGGATCTTCTTTCCCAGTTTTTCGGTCAACAGCTTCCAGCCGTCCCAGTCGTCCTCGGCCAGCCCGTCCTCCAGCGAGATCAGGGGGTACTTGGAGGCGAAGGAGGCGTAGAGCTCCACCATCTCGGCCGAGCTCAGCTTCTTGCCGCCCACCTGGTAGAAACCGTCCTTGAAGAATTCGGTGGAAGCCGGGTCCATGGCCAAAAAGATCTCGCCTCCCGGTTTGTATCCGGCCTGCTCGATGGCCTCCACTAAAAGCTGCAGGGCCTCTTCGTTGGCCTTCAGCGGCGGGGCAAAGCCGCCCTCGTCGCCCACCGTCACCGGGTAACCCTTCTTATGCAGGATCTTGGTGAGGGCGGCAAAGGTCTCGCTGGCCATCTGAATGGCCTGGCCGAAGGTCCTGGCCCCGGCCGGGACTATCATGAACTCCTGCATCTCGATGTTCCAGCCGGCGTGCTTGCCGCCGTTCAAGAAATTCATCATCGGCACCGGCAGGGTCTTGGCGTTGGCCCCGCCCAGGTAGCGGTAAAGCGGCAGACCGGAGCAGGCGGCGGCGGCGTGGGCCGCGGCCAGGGAAACGCCCAGCACGGCATTGGCCCCCAGTTTTGACTTGGCCGGGGTGCCGTCCAGTTCCAGCATGGTCCGGTCTATCTTCACCTGGTCCCGGGCGTCCATTCCCGTCAAAGCCGGGGCGATCAGCTGGTTGACGTTGTCCACCGCCTTTTTGACCCCCTTGCCGCCGAACATTTTGGGGTCGCCGTCCCGGAGCTCCAGCGCCTCGTGCTGGCCGGTGGAGGCGCCCGAAGGCACCGCGGCCCGGCCAAAACTTCCGTCCGCCAGGTGGCAGTCCACCTCCACGGTGGGGTTGCCCCGGGAATCGATGATCTGCCGGGCCCAGAGTTTGGTGATGTTTGACATGGTGGCGCTATCTCCAGTTATCTTTTAATAAGTATTTGTTGATCTAGTCAATGATCTTTTCCAGTTTGAATTTTCCGTTCCGGTAAATGGCATAGGTAAAATTCTTGAAAAAATCCCCCAGGTTCAGGAAAACGTGGCCCTCCATGTCCTTCAATGTCGGCTGGTGGGTGTGGCCGAACACCACCGCCCGGTAGCCCAGGGCAAAAAACCTGGCGGCCTGGCGCTCCAGCGGCGCCTGATCAACATTTTTATGCTTGGTCAGATGATTGCGGGAAAATCTTGAGAACCAATGGGCAAAGGAGACGGCCAGGTCGGGATGGATAAGGCTGAAAGCCCGGATGCTGAGGGGGTTCCTCAGCACCGCCTTCAGCGCCCGGTAACCCCGGTCCGTCTGATCCAGGCCGTCGCCGTGGCAAAGCAGCACTTTTTGGCCGTCCAGGTCAATGGTCAGATCATCCTTGACGATCTTGAATCCCAGCTGCTTTTCCAGGAAAGGCCCGGTCCAGTAATCGTGGTTGCCGGCCAGCAGGGTGATCTCCACCCCGGATTGCCGCAGTTTCAGCATTTCCGCTAATACTTCAAAATGTTCGGACTGTATCACGGCCCGGTATTCAAACCAGAAATCAAACAGGTCGCCCAATATGTACAAGGGACCGGGCTGGTCCCGGATAACGGCAAAAAGCTTCTTCAGCCTGGCCAGTTTCAGCCGTTCCAGTTCGGGGCTGCCCGCTCCCAGGTGAACGTCAGATAAAAAGTAAAAGGGTATTGACATAAAAATGCAGTCGTGGTATCTTAAATTGTTTAAAGTTTTGGCCGGGACCCGCAGGCTTCAATACCTTAAAACTATATCACATGCAAAAATAAAAGGCAACTGAATTTTTTATTGACTTTTAACCGGCGGATGCTTAAAATGATCAAATGGAAAGAATGATGAGACCGAAAAGACTTGGGATCAAGGCCCTCTGTCTGATCCTGGCCCTGGCAGCCTTGAGCTGCGGCCGCAATGCGGCCGTCAACAAGGGCCGGCAGTTTTTGGAGATCGGCGACCTGGGCAAGGCCATCGAACAGTTCTCCCTGGCCGTGCAGGATTCCCCCAAGGATCCCCAGGGGCATTACTATCTGGCCAAAGCCTACTGCCTGGCCGATTCGGCCGGACCGGCCTGCAAGGAATACGGGATATTGAGCCGGCTGGATTACCCGGCGGCCCAGGATACCTTCCTCCGCCAAAGGGTGGCGGTGTATCTGGGAATGGAACCTTACGAAATCACCAGGCTGACCTTTGCGGCTGGCAACGACGCACTGCCGGCTCTCTCCCCCGACGGAAAGAAGATAGCCTTTTCCAGCAAGCGGGACGGCAACACCGAGCTCTATGTGATGGATGCCGACGGCCAAAACCAGAAACGGATCACCAACAATCCGGCCCTTGATTTTATGCCGGCCTTCAGCCCGGACGGAAAGAGCCTGGCCTATGTTTCCGACCGCGACGGAAACGATGAGATATATCTCCTGGACCTGCAGACCAAAAAAGAGCGGAGACTGACCTTCAACAAATTCAATGAGCAGATGCCCCGGTTCACCCCGGACGGGAGCGAATTGTTCTTTTTAAGCGACAGCGGAACATTTTGGTCGTTGTGGAGGCTGTCCCTGGCCAAGAATGCCCGGCCCCAATTGGTCCGCCCCGACCCGCAGGAAAAGGGGGATAAAGAATTCTTTGACATCGTATCCGGCCAGGTGTTCTACCAGCAGGCCCAGGAAAACCAAAAGGTCCTGAAATTATGGCCCCTGGCCGGGGGGGAGCCCAGGCCGGTCAGATGTCCGTCGTTCCGGGGCGGGATACCCACGATGCTTTCGCCTGACCGGAGATACCTGCTGTACACCTCTTCCCGCCAGGGCAACGACGAGGTCTATCTTTACGACGTCCGGGAGGACAATAATCTGAGGCTGACCGTCAATCCGGCCGAGGACATGGCCTTTGGACTTTTCCCCGACCTGAAGACCATCCTGTTCGATTCCCAGCGCGACGGCGACCGCGAGGTTTACCTGCTGCATTTGGACCGGATGATACCGGCCGACCGGATCATCAAGGCCCTGGCCCAGGGGCAATAAAATAATTTCGGCAACAATAATAATTGGGAGGCAACAATGGAATGGCGATGTTCAATCTGCGGCTACGTCTACGATCCCAATCTGGGGGATCCGGACGGCGATGTCAGGCCGGGAACCTATTTTGAATATCTGCCCCTGGACTGGATCTGCCCCGAGTGCGGAGCCGGCAAGGAGGTCTTTGAAGGGATAGACGAGGATTTTGAGGACGAGGAGTTTGTGCCCCGGAACCTGCTGTAAATATAATACCGTTCAGACAGGAGCTCCTCCGCTGAAGCTAGTGCCTCCGCTAAAGCTATGGCACTTGCGGCGGCTAAAATATAAAAGCGTAAGCGGATGGCGCTTGAAGAAGTCCGGCATTGGAGCGTAAGCGGATTTACATGATTTTACGGATCAAATTATTTTTAAAGTCCAATATATTCAGCAAGGTACCTTGGATTTAAACTATAGCTGATCAACAACCACCAACAAGGCAGAAGATGGAACAATGCAGCAGCGCCTTCGATAAACTGGTCAGGATCGGCATCGCCCTTTCATCGGTGCGGGAGCTGGAGAAACTGCTGGAGCTGATCGTAAGCGAGTCCCGGGCCTTCGCCAACTGCGACGCCGGCAGCCTGTACATCAAGGAAGGCGACCACCTGAATTTCGTGATCAGCCAGAACGACACCCTGGCCGCCCGGGAGGGCAAAAAGGCCGAGGAGATGCTGTTCAAGCCCTTTCCGGTGCCCATCTCCAACAAATCCCTCTCCGGCTACGTGGCCAACACCGGGACCCTGGTCAACATCCCGGACGCCTACGCCATCCCGGATTCGGCCGAATACCATTTTGACCGGTCCTTTGACCAGAGGGTCAATTACCGCACCACCTCCATGCTGCAGCTGCCGATGAAGGACGCCCAGGGCGGGGTGATAGGTGTGCTGCAGCTGATCAACGCCAAGGACGAAAGCGGAAAGATAATCCCGTTCAACAAGGACTCCGAGGAGCTGATGCTGTCGGTGGCTTCCCAGGCGGCGGTGGCCGTCAAGAACGCCCGGCTTAACAGGGAGATCAAGGAAGCCCATCTGGACACCATCATGCGGCTGGGCCTGGCGGCCGAGTACCGGGACAAGGAGACCGGGGGCCACATCCATAGGATGAGCCACTATTCGGGCATCATCGCCCGGATGATGGACCTGCCCCAGGAAAGGGTGGAGGCCATCCGCCTGGCCAGCCCCATGCACGACGTGGGCAAGGTGGGGATACCCGACGCCATCCTGTTGAAGCCCGGCCACCTGAATGTGCTGGAGAGGAAGATCATGGAATCCCACACCATCATCGGGGCCGAGATCCTAAAAGATTCGGCGGTGCCGATGCTGCAGCTGTCCCAGACCGTGGCCATGACCCATCACGAAAAGTGGGACGGCACAGGCTATCCCAACAAGTTCAAGGGCCAGGAGATACCGCTGGAGGGCCGGATAGTGGCCCTGGCCGATGTCTTTGACGCCCTGTCCAACAAGCGGGTCTACAAGCCGGCCATGTCCATAGCCGAGACCATGCAGATCATCACCGAGACCTCGGGAACCCATTTTGACCCGGCGGTGACGGAGGCCTTTGTCAAGGGGATGGACCAGGTGATGGAGGTCTACGAGAAGTACAAGGAAGTCTGATACAATGAGCAATGAACAGTTAACAATGAACTGGAAACGGCCCTTCGACAGGGCTTCGGCACGCTCAGCCCGGCGGCT
>JAURWH010000020.1 GCA_030655055.1 bacterium | reverse complement strand
GCCAAGCGGGTCTACTACCTTTCGCTGGAATTTTTGATCGGCCGCCTGCTGGGCAACAACCTGCTTAACCTCCAGATGGACGAGGCGGCCCACGACGCCATGGCCGACCTGGGTTTGGACATGGAGAAGCTGGAGGATTTTGAGTGGGACGCCGGGCTGGGCAACGGGGGCCTGGGCCGGCTGGCCGCCTGCTTTCTGGACTCCATGGCCACTTTGGAGCTTCCGGCCTACGGCTACGGCATCCGCTACGAATACGGGATATTCTTTCAGAAGATACTGGCCGGCCAGCAGGTGGAGACCCCGGACAACTGGCTGCGCTACGGCAACCCCTGGGAACTGCCCCGGCCCGAATACCTGTACCCGGTAAAGTTCTACGGCAAGGTGGAGCAGACGGTGCGGGCCGACGGCCGCCCCCGCTTTGAATGGAAGGACGGCCAGGACGTGCTGGCCATGGCCTACGACGTGCCGGTGCCGGGCTTTGGCAACCAGACCGTGAACACGTTGAGATTATGGTCGGCCAAGTCCACCCGGGAGTTCGACCTCAACTACTTCAACAGCGGCGACTACGTGGCGGCGGTGGAGCAGAAGAACCAGAACGAGAACATCACCCGGGTGCTGTATCCCAGCGACAATGTCTACCAGGGCCGGGAGCTTAGGCTTAAGCAGGAATACTTCTTCGTCACCGCCACTTTACAGGACGCCATCCGGCGCTACAAGAAGACCCATCCCTATTTCGAGACCTTCGCCCAAAAGACCGCCTTCCAGCTCAACGACACCCACCCGGCCATCGCCATCCCCGAGATGATGCGCCTGCTGATGGACGAGGAGGGCCTGGAGTGGGACGCGGCCTGGGAACTGACCAATAAGGTCTTCGCCTACACCAATCACACCGTGATGCCCGAGGCTTTGGAGCACTGGCCGGTGGCCATGATGGACCACCTGCTGCCCCGCCACATGCAGATCATCGTGGAGATCAACCGCCGCTTTCTGGAGGCGGTGGCCAAAAAATATCCCGGAGACCAGTCCAAGCTCAAAACCATGTCCATCATCGGCGAAGGTCCCGACCCCCAGGTGAAGATGGCCCATCTGGCCATCGTGGGAAGCCATTCGGTGAACGGGGTGGCCGAACTGCATACCAGCATCCTTAAGGAAAAGGTGTTCCCGGAATTCAACGATTTCTTTCCGGGAAAATTCAACAACAAGACCAACGGCATCACCCCCCGGCGCTGGCTTAACACCTGCAACCGGGACCTGGCCGGGCTGATCACCAAGAAGATCGGCAGCGGCTGGGTGAAGGACTTGACCCAGCTGAAGAAACTGGAGCCCTTTGCCGACGATGTGCTGTTCCGGGAAAAGTGGCAGGTGGTCAAGCGCTCCAACAAGATCCGGCTGGCCGAATACATCCGCCGCCACAACGGGATCGAGGTTCCGGTGGATTCGCTGTTCGACTGCCAGGTCAAGCGGATGCACGAGTACAAGCGGCAGCTATTGAACATCCTGGGCGTGATCGACCGGTACAATGAGATCAAGGAGAATCCCAACGGCAGGCACGTCAAGCGGACCGTGATCTTTGCCGGCAAGGCCGCCCCCAGCTACGCCACGGCCAAGCTGGTCATCCGGCTGATCAACGCGGTGGCCGAAAAGGTGAACCACGACCCGGAAGTGGGCCAGAACCTGAAGGTGGTCTTTTTGGCCAATTACGGGGTCAGCCTGGCCGAGCTGATCATCCCGGCCGCCGACCTCTCCCAGCAGATATCCACCGCCGGGATGGAGGCCTCCGGCACCGGCAACATGAAATTCGCCCTGAACGGGGCGCTGACCATCGGAACTTTGGACGGGGCCAACGTGGAGATCATGGAGGAAGTGGGGGAAGAAAACATATTCATCTTCGGCCTCAAGGCCGACCAGGTGCTGGACCTGCGGCGGCAGGGCTATGACCCCCGGAAATACTACGATTCCGAACCCCGTCTAAAAGCAGTGCTGGACCTGATGGCCGGCGGACATTTTTCCCCGGAGGAGCCCGGGCTGTTCAAGCCGCTGGTGGACAACCTGCTGAACCAGGGCGACCATTACATGCTGCTGGCCGACTTTGCCGACTACCTGCGCTGCCAGCACGAGGTGGACCAGACCTTTTTGCAGCCCGACCTCTGGCTCAAGAAATCCATCTACAACGTGGCCCGGATGGGCAAGTTCTCCAGCGACCGCTCCATCGCCCAGTATGCCAGTGAGATCTGGAAGGTGGACCCGGTGAAGGTTACTGAGTGAATTTTCTTGCCTTAAACAATTCTGCTCTTAATTCATTTTATTTACTGGACTTTAGCAAATTTTCTAAAAACTCACTTTGTCACCCTGAGATATACATCTTGCCCCACAAATTGAAGGGCGACAATGCCATCTTTCGGTTTGTTTGGCAGGTAAAAAACATCTCAAGATGACATCATCTCTGTTTTTTGCCAAAGTTTAGATAATTATAGAACTCAGCGCTTTGAACTAAAAATCAAAAGGAGCCCTTATGCCCAAACAGGAACTGCAATGGAACTTGAACGACATCATCGCCCGGAACAAGTTTGACGATTTCGCCCGGGCCTTCGAGAAGAACATCCTTAAACTGGGGGACCATTACAAAGCACTCTCCCCGGGCATGTCCGAAGAAAGCTTCCGCCAAATGATGTCCTTCACCGAAAGGCTCAAGGAGGATGTCAACCGGCTGGGGTCCTTCGGCTCGCTCTGGATGTCGGTGGACATCAATTCCCAGGATGCCATGCTTTACAAATCCCGGGCCCAGGACCTGATGGTCAGCCACACCCAGGCCCTGATCCCCATCACCCAGTGGCTGATGGGCAAGCCGGTGGAGGGCCTGCGCCGGCTGGATGACGCCAACGCCCAAAGGCTTTTTAAGGCGGTGCCGGACCTGGAATATGTTTTGTCCTACCAGCGCCGGGGAGCGGTCCATACCCTGGACCAGGACGTGGAAAAAGTTATGACCCGCAAGAAGGTCACCGGGGCCGATCCATTGAACGAGCTTTACAGCCTGGTCAGCGACGGCTTTGAGTACCGCTTTAAGCCCAAGGGGAAGAAAGAAAACGTTTTTAAGACCCAGAGCCAGGTCCGGGCTTATTTTTACAGCTCCAGCCCGGCCGAACGCCAGGCCGCCTACCAGGCGCTTTTCCAGCCCTATCAGAAAAATATCTCAAAATTCTATGTCATCTACCAGGCCCTGGCCAAGGACTGGGATCAGGACGCCAAAGACCGTAATTTTGTGTCTCCGATGGCCATGCGTAATTTTTACAACCAGGTTCCGGATAAGGCCATCGAAACACTGCTCAAGGTCAGCGCCGACAATGCCGGGATCTACCAGGAGTACTTCCGGGTCAAGGCCCGCCTGCTGGGGGTTAAAAAACTGCAGCGCTATGACATCTACGCCCCGTTGGAAAAACAAAAATCCTCCATGCCCTTTGACCGGGCCAAGGCCCTGGTCCTGGAGACCTTCAGGGAATTTTCTCCCGGCCTGGCCCAGAACGCCCGGCAGATCTTTGAGGCCGGCCACATCGACACCCATCCCCGTCCCGGCAAGGAGGCCGGCGCCTTCTGCGCCATGATCACACCCA
>JAURWH010000019.1 GCA_030655055.1 bacterium | reverse complement strand
CTGAATATTTGAAAATCAACCAATAATTCCCGGGAGAACCAATACACCATGAAGACCTTTGCCCAAAAAGTCCTGGCGGCCCTCCCCTCCAAAGGCCTGGATTACGCCGACATCCGGGTGACCGGCCAGCTCAGCGAGTTCATCTCCACCAAGAACGGCAGCGTGGAGGCGGTCACCAAGAGCTCAGATTCCGGTTTCGGCTTAAGGGTGCTGGTCAACGGGGCCTGGGGCTTCGCTTCCAGCTCCCGGTTGGAAACCACTGAGATCCGGAAAGTGGTGAAAGACGCCATCGAGATCGCCAAAGCCAGCGGCCTGACCAAGGTGGAAAAGGTGGAACTGTCCCGGCTGAAACCCCAGAAGGGCAGCTATAAAACCCCGGCCAGGATTGATCCCTTCCAGGTCCCGCTGGAAAGAAAGATAGACCTGCTGTTAAAGGCCGACGCCATCATGCGCCGGAACAAGAAGATCAAGATGGCCAAGGGCGGCCTGTGGTTTCTTAAGGGGGAAAAGGTCTTCGCCTCCACCCAGGGCACTCTGGTCAGCGAGGACCGCACCGAATCCGGCGGCGAGATCAGCGCCTTCGCCATTGAGGGATCCGAGGTCCAGACCCGGAGCTACCCCAACATGAGCGGCGACACCCGCCAGGCCGGCTACGAATTCATCGAGCAGATGGACCTGGCCGGAAATGCCGAGCGCACCGCCTCCGAAGCCGCCATGCTGCTGACCGCCCCCCCCTGCCCCGCCAGGCTTTCCACCATCATCATCGCCACCAACCAGCTGGCCCTGCAGGTCCACGAGTCCATCGGGCACCCCATAGAGCTGGACCGGGTCTACGGCACCGAGGCCAGCTACGCCGGCACCAGTTTTTTGACCACCGATAAGCTGAGCAACCTTAAATACGGCTCGGACATCGTCAACGTCACGGCCGACGCCACCACTCCCGGCGGACTGGGAACCTTCGGCTGGGACGACGAGGGCGTGCCGGCCCAGAAAGTTCCCATCATCCGGAGGGGAAAGTTCGTGGGCTACCTGACCTCGCGGGAGACCGCCCCCCGGCTGGGCCTGGTCTCGGGCGGCGCCATGCGGGCCGACGGCTGGAACCGGATCCCCATCATCCGGATGACCAACATCAACCTGGAGCCGGGAAAGTGGGATTACCAGGATCTGATCGCCGACACCAAAGACGCGGTGCTGTTCGACACCACCAAGACCTGGAGCATAGACGACAAGCGCCTCAACTTCCAGTTCGCCACCGAGATCGCCTGGGAGATCAAGAACGGGAAACTGACCGGCCGGGTGTTCAAGAACGCCACCTACACCGGGATCACCCCGGCCTTCTGGAACAACTGCGACGCGGTCTGCAACAAAAAGTCCTGGCACCTGTGGGGGGTGCCCAACTGCGGCAAGGGCCAGCCGGGCCAGAGCGCCCACGTGGGTCACGGGGTGGCCCCGGCCCGCTTCCAAAAAGTGCAGATCGGGGTTTCCTGAAATAAGTATTGATCTTATCATCCAAAGTACTTTACACCCTTTTCCCATCCGCAGATTTATCAGATTTACACAGATTTTTCTATGCAAGGTTTTATCGTTAAACACAAAAAGGTTCGTTATAATCTGCGTTAATCTGTGGATAAAATCCCGGGTAAATATTATGGTTTTAAAATTAACAGCGGGTCAGATTAATCTGACCTGTTGTTTTAGGCGGGTGAAGATGAAGAACGATATGAAAATAATTGCCAAGCTGATGCCCCGGTTCCTGGCGGCAGCCCTGCTGGTCTCAGCAGCCGGCGGCTGCGCTTATTTCAACAGCTACTACAACGCCAAGAAGCTGTATGATTCAGGGACCCGCAGCCGCCAGGGGTTCCCCGATACCCTGTCCGCCGCCGGGGCCCAGGCCTCCGCCCTGCAGCAGGCCGCCGATAAATTTGCCGGGGTGGCGGGGAGTTATCCCGGCAGCCGCTGGGCGGCCCCCAGCCTATATTATATGGGCAACTGTTTTTTCTTTACCGGGCAGAACGAAAAGGCCCTCCGCAAGTTTCAGGAGGTCTGGCAGTTCTACGGACAGGGTAAATACGCCCCGCTGGCCCGGCTGAATTCGGCGGTTTTGAATTACAAGCTTGGTGATTACCCCGCCGCCCTGACCGACATTCAATTATTAAGGACCGGAACCGACAAGGAAATCCACCGGCGGATCTCTTTTCTGGAGGCCGAGATCGCCCAGATCTCCGGCGACTATTCCCAGGCGGCCATACTCTGGCAGAGATTCCTTTTCAACCACCCCAAGGGCGATCTCACAGTCGAAGCCCGTTTCAAGTATGCCCAGTGCCTGATCATCCTGGGTCAGACCCCCCAGGCGGTCCAGGAGCTGGAGGTGCTGGCTGGCAAGCGCCTTCCCCAAAATACTGGTTATCAGGTAAAAATGCTTCTGGCCCAGAGCTATCAGAATTTGGGCGATACTGAAAAAGCACTTCGGATATACCGGTCATTGCTTAAAAAGGCCCTGCCAGGCAGCCCCCAGGCCGATCTGATGGAGCTTATGATCTCCCAGATCATTGCCGCAACTGCCACCATGCCGGATGCCATGAAGATCTATGACCAGCTGGCCCAAAAATACCCCAAAAGCCTGGCCGCTTCGGTATCCTATTTCCGGATGGGGGAACTCCAGGAATCCTCTCAAAATCTGGACAGCGCCAAGACCTTGTTTACCCTGGCCAGCCAGCGCCCCAAAGATGGTCTCGATTTCCCGCTGTTCAGCAATATCCACAGCCTGTCCCTGAAGAAAATGGAGAACATCTCCCTGCTGGGCGGGTACCGCCAGCAGCTTGACTCCGCGGCGGCCGAGCAGAATGCCCAGCTGCTGTTCCTGATGGCCGAGCACTATCTGTTCGGGCTTAACCAGCCGGATTCGGCTGTCTCGGTGTATCTCAAGCTGGCTTCGGGCTACCCTGCCTTGCCCATTGCCGCCAAATCACTCTACGCTGCGGCCTGGACCCTGGACAAATATCACCGGGATTCGGTCCAGGTTAACAACTACCGCCTGCAGCTGGTGGAAAAGTACCCCTATACCCGCTACGCCAACGCCGCCCGGATGGAGATGGGATTGCCCCCCGACCTGGCGGTCAGCGACAGCGAACCCACCATAGAATTCAAGCTTAAACCGAAAGCTGCCCCGGCCAAGCCCGATACCGTAGCGCCGCCGGCCGAGTTGCAGTCAGAACCCGGCCCCCAGAACCTTCCGGCGCCGGCCATTCCGGGGCCGGCTGACGATGATAACCGAATACGGATAGACAAATGATGTTAGAACAAAAAGTAAAGATCACCTCCCACCAGAAGATAGCCCCCCAGGTATTCCTGATGTCCTTCGCTTCGCCGCAGATGGCCGCCCAGGCCAGGCCCGGACAGTTCGTCCATCTAAAGCCGTCGGGCCCCGGACCCCTGCTGTTAAGGCGGCCTTTCAGCATCAACCGGGTCAAGGGAGGGTACCTATTCATAATGTACCGGGTGGTGGGCCGGGGCACCTCCCTGATCTCTTCCCTGCCCAAGGGAGCGGAGATGGATGTGCTGGGGCCTTTGGGAAAGGGCTTTGAGATCAGCCGGAAATACAAAGAGCATGTGATACTGGCCGGTGGCATGGGGCTGGCCCCGATGCAGTTCCTGGCCGACCGCCTGAGGACCATGAAGCTGGAGTCCCGGCTTTTTTACGGATGCGCCGGCAAAAAGGAAATGCTGCCCTGCCCGGCTCCCGGCAAGATCATCGCCACCGACGACGGCAGCTGCGGGTACCGGGGGTTTGTGACCGATGCCTTTTTGTCCCGCATCGACAAGTTCAAAAAGCCGGTGGTCTACGCCTGCGGCCCCTGGCCGATGCTCAAGCGCACGGCGCTGATCTGCCACCAGCACCACATCGACTGCCAGGTCTCCCTGGAGGCCTTCATGGCCTGCGGGGTGGGCGCCTGTCAGGGCTGCGTGGTCAGGGGGGTAAAGGAATATGTCACCGTCTGCCGCCAGGGCCCGGTGTTCGACAGCCGGGAGATAGACTGGGAGCAGGAGTCCGGCCTATGAAAGACATCAGAACCAAGGATTCCATTGACCTCTCGGTGGAGATCGCCGGGATCAAAATGAAGAATCCGGTGATGGCCGCCTCCGGCACCTTCGGCTACGGGACAGAATACCTCCCCCTGGTCCCCCCCGGCCTGTTCGGGGCCGTGATCACCAAGACCATCACCCTGCTGCCCCGGGCCGGAAACAAGCCGCCCCGGGTCTATGAGACCCCCGGCGGAATGCTCAATTCCATCGGCCTGGCCAATGTGGGGGCGAAAATGTTCCTGGCGGAAAAACTGCCCGAGCTGCTATCCCACCACCCGGTGGTGATCGTCAACATCGCCGGCAATACCATGGAGGAATACGTTGAACTGGCCGGGATGCTCAAAGGCCGGCCGGGCATCTCCGGGATCGAACTTAATATCTCCTGCCCCAACGTCAAACAGGGCGGCGTGGCCTTCGGCTCCGATCCCGTCCAGGCCGCCAAGCTGACCGCCCTGGTGAAAAAGGCGGCTGACCAGCCCCTGATCGTCAAGCTCAGCCCCAACGTGGCGGACATCGCGGCCATCGCCCGGGCGGTGGAGCAGGCCGGGGCCGACGCCATTTCGCTGATCAACACCCTTTACGGGATGGCCATCGACATCGATAAGCAACGTCCGGTACTTGGCAACATCACCGGCGGTCTTTCCGGACCGGCGATCAAACCGGTGGCACTCTACAACGTATTCAAGGCCAGCCGGGCGGTTAAGGTCCCGGTGATCGGACTGGGCGGCATCATGTGCTCTGATGACGCGGTGGAATTCCTGCTGGCCGGGGCGGCAGCGGTCCAGATAGGCACCGCCTCCTTTGTCGATCCCGGCGCCGTCAGGAAGATCACCGGCGGACTAAGGGATTACTGCCTTAAAAAGGGATACACCAAAGTTTCACAGATCACGGGAAAGTTGGCGGTATAAGTAATAATAGTAATTTTTAACAGCGAGGAATGGAAATAGGAATCTGGTATGAAAGCTATTTGCATTATCGGCAGCCCTAATGAAAATGGAAATACTGCATTTATCGTTGACAAAATCATACAGGGTATGTCAGCAAATAACATTGACATTAAACGGTATGTATTAGGTTCAATGAATATTAATTATTGCAAAGGTTGTAAATCTTGTTACGAAACACGGCATTGTGTCCAACAAGACGATATGGAATTAATCTTGAAAGAAATGTCTGAATCCGATGTGGTTTTAATTGCATCGCCTTCTTATTGGGGTAACGTTACTGGTCAGTTAAAAGTATTCTTTGACAGATGTACACCTTGGTGCGACACTTTAGACGGTGGCACCACGATGCCAAAAGGTAAAATCGGAATATCAATAGCCATACGCGCAGGTCAAAGCGAAAAAGAAAACCAGCACATAATCCATGAGATAGAGCATTATTTCAGCCACCTTGGTATCAAGCCTGTAAATAGTTTAACCATAGAGGGTATTTTACATAAGGCAGACTTTGAGGTCAATCCAAAGAAATTACATGATGCCCATGACCTTGGGCTGAGCGTCATTGACCTTTGTCCTAATTGATGTGATAATAATAATCTAATGTTCATAACGGACGGTATGAAAAATATCCTTTGGGCATTACTGCTCACCGCCGCATTTTTGGGCTGCGCCCCCTCCCCCATCTACCGGAGCGGGACGGCCGGCACCAGCCCTGTCAGGGAAACTGCAGCGGCGAACAAATCACAACCCCCGGCCAAAACCGAACCCTGGCCGCTGACGGTACAGCAGGGCCTGGCCAGCTACTATGGCCGGGAATTCCACGGACGCAAGACCGCCAACGGCGAGACCTTTGACATGGAGGCCATGACCGCCGCCCACCGCACCCTGCCCTTCGGCACCATGGTCCGGGTCACCAACCTCCGGACCAGCCAGAGCGTGACCGTCAAGATCAACGACCGAGGGCCGTTCGTGGAAGGCCGGCTGATAGACCTGTCCCAGGGCGCGGCCAGAAAGATAGGAATAGACGGGGTGGAGCCGGTCCGGCTGGAGATCATCCAGCAGCCAAACAACTAACACCCGGACTTTGGCAAATTTTTCTTTTTTGTCATGTTGAGGCAGACTTCATTGCCTGACAAGTCGAAACATCCCTCAATTTGCCAGGAGAGAAG
>JAURWH010000018.1 GCA_030655055.1 bacterium | reverse complement strand
AACATCAGCACCTCCAGCAAAAGCGGATTGGAACTTACTTTCTCAGTCGGCACATACATGCTGGAAGACAAGCTGGTGGACGGCAAATCTGCCAAGGCCATAAAAATGAACGGCTCAATGCTGCCCATCGGAGCGGGATATCCCGACCTGCCGGTGATCAGCAACTACGTGGCGGTGCCCAACGGAGCCAAGCCCAAGGTCACCGTGCTTTCGTACCGCGAGGAAAGATACCAGAACATGGAGATCGCCCCGGGCATGGAACTGCCGGCCGATCTGGACAAGTCGATAAAACCGCTTCAGCGAAGATCCGAAACATACTCCAAGGATGAGTTCTTTCCCGGTGATTTTGTAATTTCCTCCGAGGTTCAGAAGATGAGGGGAGTGGACGTCTTCATCCTGTCCTTTGCCCCGTTCCGCTATAACCCGGTCACCAAGGAACTGGTGGTCCGCCGGGACATGAAGGTCAGCGTAACGTTTGAAGGAGGCAAGGGGGAGTTCGGGGACGACCTGTACCGGCACCCGATGTTCGAACGCATATTACAGCAGAACATCGTCAACTACAGCTCCATCCAGCCCAGCCGATACAACCAGATAAACGACCAGGCCCTGGCAGAAAAGAAACCCGGCAGCAAGGAGACCGGCCAGTTTGAATACATCATCATTGTTCCCAATGACCCGGTCTTCATCGCCTGGGCCGACACCTTAAAGCAATACCGGAAGAAACAGGGGATCAAAACCGGGGTCTTTACCACCACCGAGATCGGCGGGAACACCCCGGCCATCCTGGAGGCCTTCATCGACAACGCGTACAATACCTGGACCATCAAGCCGCTGGCGGTGCTTCTGATGTCCGACCTGGCCACCTCCGGCAAGGCCTATGGGATCACTTCTTCAACCCCATTGGTTCACCCGGCTGGATATGACGATTATGTTTCCGACAACGTCTTTGCTGATGTCAACATCACCGATGCCAACTCCCTTTGGAGCAACGCCGGGGCCCCGGAACTGGTGTTCACCCGGATGCCGGCCCAGACCGCGGCCCACTGTTCCACCATGGTCAAGAAGATCATCAACTACGAAAACTCCCCCCCGGGCAGCGCCACGTTTTATAGCCTGCCGCTTTCGGCCGCCGGCTGGCAGGATGAGCGCTGGTTCGGGATGTGCTCCGAGATCGTGCGCGGTTTTTTAAAGAACAAATTGGGCAAGACCACCCAACAGCAGTATGCTTTGGTGGACGCCAGCGGCCCGGTTGCCGGTGATCCCTGGTCCACCACCGATCCCAGCGCCCTGGTGGCGGCCTACGGAACGGCAGGGGAGGGATACATAGCCAATACGGTTCCGGCCGGCATGGTATGGAACACCGGCACGGCGGCCGGGGTGGTGACAGCCGTCAACAACGGCACCTTCATGATCATGCACCGCGACCACGGTATGTACACCGGATGGGGCGAGCCGGCCTTTACCAGCACCAACATTCCCAGCCTTACCAATACCAACTACCCCTTTGTCTTCTCCATGAACTGCCAGACCGGTGCTTACCAATACAGCGGCGAGGCATTTTCCGAGGCGTTCTACCGCAGCAAATACGGGGCTTTGGGGGTGATGTGCGCCACCGAGGTATCCTACTCCTTCGTCAACGACGCCCTGATCATGGGGATCAGCGACGGGATGTGGCCCAATTTCAATTCCACCAACAACTGGGACGTGCCCAATGCCGGCACCGGCCAGACCTACGAACGCTACACCGAGGACCTGAGGCCGGCCTTTGCCATGGCCTCCGGCAAGTGGCATTTAATGACCCAGACCTACACCGATCCCGCCATCCCGGCCGACTACAAGGAATTCACCTGCCAGCTGTTCCACGTTTTCGGCGATCCCTTCATGACCTTCTGCTCCCAGATCCCGGACACCTTTACCCTGGCCTTCAACGCGGTGATCCCCACCGGCACCCAGACCTTTAATGTCAACGTCAAGAACAAGGCCGGGGCCAACGTGCTGGGAGCTTTGGTGGGCGTATACATGCCCAGCAACTCGCCGGAGATAGTGACGTCAGCCTTGACCGATGCCAGCGGCAACGTCTCCATCACCATCAATCCTTTGCTTGATGGGCCACTGTATGTTACCGCCACCAAGTCCAACTTTGTCCGCAAGGAGACCTTTACCACGGTCAATGCCGGCACCCCGTCAAAACCCACGGTCACCAAGCTGCTGGACGGGGCCAAGCTGCCTGATCTTAGGCCCTTCCTGACCTTTGTCTCCACCGATCCTCAGGGAAACAACATAGACTACCGGATCAATTGGGATACCACCTCGGCCTTCACTTCGGCCATAAGGGACAGCTCCACCACCACCACCTACGCCAGCGGCGCCACGGTGAATTTCCAGTTCCCGTCCAACCTCACCGCCGGACGGACCTACTGGTGGAAGGTGAAGGGCCGCGACCCGGCCGGCACCAACCTGTTCGGCCAGTCCAGTGATCCCCGGTCCTTTACCATCAGCACCGACATCCCGGCCGGCACGGTCTGCTGGATGCACACCAAGGGCGGGCAGTTCACCTGCGACACCTACACCGGGGCCACCGCGGCCCAGGGCGACAGCCTGATCCTGGCGGCGCCAAGCTCGGGTTCGGCCACCTTGATGACGGAAAATTTCGAAGGCGGTTCTCTTCCGGCAGGGTGGGATACCTCCGGTTCCTATCCGGCAAACTACGGTTGGTTGATACGCACTACCGGAGGTACGCAGCCGCCCAGCTATGGCACTACTTACGATGGTTGCCAGTTCCCGTCAGTCGCTGTAACGCCTGCGGCCTCGGAGGAGAAAATCATCACGCCCCAGTACCTCATGAATTCAGGGGCTCAAACTTGTTCTTTAAGCTACGGCTACGGAATGGATCCCGGCGTAGCTGCGGATAGTCTGGTATTAGAGGCTAGTTTCCTTTCCGGCGGTTCATGGGGAACTTGGGTTCAAGTTGATGGTCTGAACAACGGTACCACTACTATTTCCGGAACCAGAAGCATTGGGCTGAATACCTTTATGCCCAAGGATGGGATACAACTGCGCTGGCGGTTCAGCCAGGGCGGGGGGCGCAACGGCCAGGATGCGGCCATAGACAATATAACCCTTAAATACACATATTTGATCACCAATACCAACGGCACCATGACCTCGGGTCCGATCTATTACAAGGACATCACCAAGGCCGAGACGGTGTCCCGCTCCTCTTACAGATGGGGCAAGGTACTGTGGCGCAAGAAGGCCGCCACCGATTCCATCGGGGTTCAGGTGGAATACTGCAATAACAATGTCTGGGCGCTGGTGCCGGACGCGGCCCTGACCAATAACTCCAAGGGCTTCTTCAACCAGGCCTCGGCCAACGACAGCGTCACCCTGGTCGCTTTGGACACTCTGACCTACGACAGTTTAAGGGTGATAGCCAAGCTTTACCGTCCGGCCAGCAAAGCCACGGCCAATCCGGTGCTGTACGACATCGAGTTCGCCCGGCCGGGCTACATGGCCCCGGATGCGGTCACGCTTTCCTTCTTTGCCGCCTTCGTCCAGAACAACAGGGCAGTGGTCCAGTGGCGCACCGAAAGCGAACAGGATTGTTACCAGTGGGTGGTGGAGCGGTCAGCTTCGCCCGACGGCCAGTTCGCAGAACTGGGCCGGCTTGATGGAAATGGCACCAGCAGCCAGCCCAACGAGTACAGTTACAGCGACGCTGCGGTCATGACCCCCGGAGTCTATTATTACCGGTTGACCGAGATAGACAAAAGCGGAGAGAAGACGGTATTCGGTCCGGTCAGCGCCAGCATAGGCCTGGGCGCTCCGGCGGAATACGCCCTGCAGCCGGCCTACCCCAACCCCAGCCAGGGAGGGGCCACCATAAAGTATTCGCTTAAACAGCCGGGCCAGACCCTGCTTAAGGTCTACAACGTGCTGGGCGAAGAGATCAAGACCCTGGTCAATACCCGGCAAAGCGCCGACTATTACCAGGTGAACTGGGACGGCCGGGACAACAAGGGGAGGCTGGTTTCCAACGGCGTGTATTTCTACAAATTGGTCTCCGGAGACTATTCGTCAACCAAGAAACTGACAGTACTCCGTTAAGATCAATATCCGGCTTTGCAAAAGCGGCGTTTCATTGGTTTGAAACGCCGCTTTTTGCTTGGTATTCTAATGAGGTAAAATAGTTTTTCAGAGAGTCTCAGTTCATTCGGTTGAGATGTAGCTGGTTCTCCATAAATGGGAATGAGGCAATATGGTTTTCCGGTACCTGCAGGGTTGATTTAATCCCGATAATATAATATAATATTGGTTTATTCCGGATCAGGTTTAACTCTGAACAAAACATTTAAAAATACAAAACAACGGGTGGTCATTTTGACAAACAGACATTTATTTCGCTTAGTACTGATCGCAGCAATGCTGTTGGGCTCCTCTTTGGCCCGGGGGCAGGAGGACATGGAACCAAAGATGCTGATAAGGGTGGACATTTCCAACCCCGCGGTCCTGCTGGCGGTCTCAAATCTGCCCCAGGGAATTGACGTGGCGGCCTGCCGGCCCGGCGAGTACATGGACATCGTCACCAAGCCTTCCCAACTCAGCCTTTTCACCGGGGCCGGTATTTCCTATACCGTCAGGGTGAGTGACCCAAAGGTAGTGCCATCCAAGGCTGCCTATCACACCTACGACGGCATCCGGGCCGAGCTGAAGCAGATAGCGCTGGATCATCCAACCATTACCAAGCTGGACACCGTGGCCGTGGCGGCCCAGGGCGGCAAGGTCTGGTGCCTGAAAGTTTCCAGCAATCCCACGGTGGACGACAATTCCCGCCAGGGCATACTGATCATGGGCAACCACCACGCCCGGGAATGGATGACTCCGGAGATCTGCCTGTACATCGCCAATTACCTGACCAACAATTATAACCCGGTGGGCACCGATTCCATCTCCACCCTGGTCAAGACCAAGGAGATATACATCGTCACTTCTGTCAATCCCGATGGTTTCATCTATGATCACGGCGGTACAAATGTGATCCCACCTTGGCCCCCAACTCTTTTGTGGCGCAAGAACCGCCGGGTGAACAGCCCCACCGTGTTCGGGGTGGACCTGAACCGGGGTTACGACGGCTCGGTGGACGGTGACATCATGGGGGCATGGGGAGGGTCCATCAACAGCTACACCAGCCCCGATTCCAGCAACGATGTTTTCTACGGCTTTTCCCCCAGCGGCGAGCCGGAACAGCAGGCCATGATGAAGATCGTCAAGGACCACAACATAGTGCTGTCCATCTCCTACCACACCTACAGCGAACTGGTGCTGTGGCCGCTGGGCTATGTGGACTCCACCGTCAAGCGGGCGCCGGACAGCCTGCAACTGCGGTATTTCGGCCAGCAGTCGGCCGCCCGGATAAAAAGATACCGAAGCACATTGGGCTATACTCCCCAGCAGTCCTCGGCCCTGTATCCCACCACCGGCGACTCCGACGGCTGGATCTACGGCTACGGTCTCACTCAATTGGGCCGGGTGATATTTCCCTACTGCGTGGAGGCGGACACCGCCTTTTATACTCCCGCCGCCCACATAGACTCGGTCTGCCCCCAGACACTAAAGGGCTTTATGTACCTGGCCATGCGCACCGACAGCATCGTCACCACCACCTCACCGCCGCCGGTGCTGCCGCCGCCGGTCACCGGAGTGACATTTCCCACAGTCAGCACCGATTACCGGTTAAGCTGGAACCTGCCCAATCCGGCCTCAAACCCCACCGCCTATGAACTGCAGGAACTGTCGGGCTTCACCGCCACCACCGACACGGTGGGGGCGGCCGCCAATCCCAACATCTCCCTGGATAAGTTCGTTTCCAACACGGTCAGGATGTACAGCGGCAGCCGCAGCTACCGCAGCGGAGTGGGCAATCAATTCAATATAGCCAGCATTACCACCACCAAGCCATACCCGGTAACTTCGGCCAAAGATTCCTTCAGCTTTTACAGCTACCAGGGCATGACCACTTTTGACCGGATGTGGGTGGAGATCTCCCCCGACGGGCGGCAGTGGAACCTGCTGGGCAAACTTTACCAGAACGCCCTGTCCTGGACCAAGCGGGCCTTTGCCATCGATTCCTCTGCCTACTTCGGCAAATCGGTGTTCTTCCGCATCCGGCTGGTGGGCGACGGAGTGGCCGCTTCGGACAGCGTCTACATAGACGACATCAAACCGGTGGCCTCTTTCGCATCGACCGCCACGGTATCCAGCGCCATCACAGCCAGCAACTACCTGGTCACCGGCAAGACAGTTGGCTCGACCTATTACTACCGGGTGCGGGGTTACAACGCCAAGCGGGGCTGGGGCGACTGGGACCAGCTGTACAAGGTCAACGTGGTGATGGGGCCGCTGGCGGTGGAACTCTCGGCCTTTACCGCCCAGGCCGCCCCCGGAGGGATAAACCTCACCTGGCTGACCCAAAGCGAGAATGACTGCTACCAGTGGGTGGTGGAAAGGTCGGACCAGCCGGAGGCCGGATACATTGAAATAGCCCGGCAAAGCGGGCAGGGGACCACCGCCAGTTCCTGCCAATATAAATATTTTGACGCCAACCCGCCGGCCTTGGGCCAGCTTTACTACCGGCTGCTGGAACTGGATGCCAAAGGCAACCAGACGATCTACGGCCCGGTCAGCGCATTATCTGCCGGGGATCGATCGTTAAGCTTTGGACTGGGTTCCGCCAGCCCCAATCCGTTCAAACAAACAACGGTGATCAATTATCAATTGTCCAGGACGGGAAGGGTCAGCCTTAAGATTTACAATATCGCCGGGCAGGTGGTGCGGGTATTGGTTGACGGAGAAACCTCTCCCTCTTATCCCTCCCCTCGAGGGGAGGGAAGGGTGGGGTCGGTAACCTGGGACGGACGGGACGACCACGGCCGCATGGTCGGCAACGGAGTGTACCTTTACCGCCTGATTTCGGGGGGGCTTTCGGCGACCAAAAAACTGATAATACTGAGATAGCTTGGGAACCAAAAGGCCTAAAGATCAATCTAAGGCAGTTTATTTTTCCCGAAGAAAAATATATGGCAAAAACGGCAAAAAAATCTTGACAAACCAGGCCTAATCTATTACAATAAAAGATTGTAACCCTAAAAATAAACAACAAAATATCATTATTTGGAGGTTTAGGTCATGAACCGAAAATTGTTCACAATTTTGGGTCTGGCGCTTTTCCTGTTCTGCTCGGCGGCAGTTCAAGCCAAGCCCATGGAAAAGGCCAAGGCATTGCCGTTTAAGTCTCCGGTTGGCGCCAAGGCCACGCTGGACACGGTGTTTTTTGACAATTTTGAGACCGACACCATGGGCTGGTCCGTCACCGATATGGCGGTGCAGCCGCCCTATTGGCATATCGATACCTATAACGCCTTTTCCGGCAAATCATTTTGGTGCGGTACGGCCACCGATGTGGAGGGTTGGATCGAGCCCCCGGGATACGGTAACGGCTGGGCCCAGTTTTTGATCTCTCCGGAGATAGACCTAAGCACCGTGACGGCCGATTCCATCATCCTGACCTATTGGCAAAAGAACGCGTTAGAAAACCCTGATCCCGATCAAGACTGGGACTGCATCAATGTTTGGATTACTACCACAACTACTGATTCCGTTTGGAATTTAGACCACTGGAATTATATCTACCCCGACACCACCCGATTTTCCGGCACCGGTTACAATGTAGACCTGCCTTATTCCTGGACTTTTATCGGATTGGTTCCGGATGGGTATCTGGTTCCCGGCTGGGGTGGCATCAAGGAC
>JAURWH010000017.1 GCA_030655055.1 bacterium | reverse complement strand
GCGATGCCCGGGGCCGTTATTTCCCCAGATCCAACGAGGCTCCCTCGGTGCTTTTGGCTCTGGAGCGGGAGATGGAGCGTTTAGAAGTGGAGGTCAGCCTGCATTCAGAGATAGTGGGGATCAAAAAGAACAAGGCCGGCTTTTTACTGCACCAGCGGGGGGAATCGCACCAGGCCCAGGCTGTGATCCTGACCTGCGGCGGGGCGGCCGCGCCCCAGCTGGGGGGCGGGGAGGGCGGATACCAGCTGGCCGGACAGCTGGGTCACAACATCACTCCTTTGATGCCGGCCCTGGCCTCTTTGGAACTGGAGGGCAACTGGTTCCACAAACTTCAGGGCATCAGGCTGGACATGGACCTAAGCGTTTGGGAAGGCTCAAAGAAGGTGCTGCAACTGACCGACGAAGGTTTGTTCACCAAATACGGGCTTTCCGGTCCGCTGGCCTTGAAGAGCAGCAGGATGCTTGGGGACGGCCGAAAGCAGTGCTTCCTGAACTTTGTGCCGGGGCAGACCTGCCCGGAGATGATATCCTTCCTGTCAAAGCGGACCAGGAGCATCAGTTCCCGGCCGGCCCAGGAGTTGTTCAACGGCCTGCTACCCCAGAAGATCGGCCAGATGCTGGTTAAGGAGTCCAAAATAGACCCGGAAAAAGATACCGCCAGTCTTTTGGAAACCGAGATAAAAAAACTGGCCGCAAACCTTACCGCCTGGCCGGTGAAGGTAAAAGCTGTCAGGCCGTTCAAGGAAGCCCAGGTAACGGTGGGCGGGGTGGACCTACGCGAGGTTATACTAGGGACATTGGAATCAAAAAAGATCCCCGGGCTTTACTTTGCCGGGGAGGTGCTGGATGTGGACGGTGATACCGGGGGGTACAATCTTCAATGGGCCTGGAGCTCGGGGCATGTGGCGGGGAAGAGCGCGGCGGCCGGAACCTGAAATTCCATAGCCCATACATTAATGTATGGGCTATGGAATGGATCTACAAACAAAAAACTATCACCATGAAAAAAACATTTATTATTGTAGCCACCCTCTGCGCCCTGGCCGCCTCCCTGGCGGCCCAGCCCAGGATAGACCTGGTCTATCCCCGGGAAGGCGACAACATCGGACCGGTGGCCAATTCCTTCATCATCGGTTCGGTCACTCCAGGCAGCCAGTTGTGGGTCAACGGACAGAAGGCCGAGGTCAATTCCAACGGGGCCTTTCTGGCTTACATTCCGTTCTCGGCCGGACAATTCCAGATCAAACTGCTGGCCCTGAAAAACGGACAGAGCGACAGCCTGATCCGTCATGTCAACGTGGCGCCCCGCAGCATAATGATCAGCCCCGACAGCCTGGCCATCGTGCATGGAACCATCACTCCCGGACAGGAACTGGGGGTCCGGACCGGCGACCGCATGGCGGTAACCTTCCGGGGCACGCCGGGACGCAAGGCCAGCTTTTCCATCGGCCGGGGGCAGGGCATTTCCATGGAGGAAAGGATCGGCAGGCTGGAGCAGGATGAAAAGGCGCTGGCATTCTCCGATTCCATTGCGCCCGACACCCTGACCCTGCCCGGAACCTATATGGGAAGCTATCTGGTATCCGGCCGCGATCAATGGTACTCCGAAAAAATATACCTGTACCTGGTGGACACTTTGGGAATGATGGCGGTGGATTCATCAGAAGCCAGGGTCAGCGCCTGGCCGGAAAGCCTGATGGTCTGGGCGGTCACCAAGGATTCGGTGACGGTGCTGAAGACCGGGCCCGATCTGGGATACGAGATATTCCTTCCTCCGGGGGTGAACCTGGAGCTGACCGGCAGCGCCGGGGAAAATTACCGGGTAAAGCTGGCGGAAAACAAGGACGCCTGGGTCAAAAAAGTCTCGGTGGCTGTTAAATCCTGGCCGGGGCCGATGGTCAGCGCCAGGCTGGCGGTGGGGCGCACCTTCAAAAAAGAGGAGAAGACCCTGGTCAGGTTCTCGCTTTCCCGGGCCTGCGCCTTCAGCGCCAAAACCTCGGCCGACGGGATGTCGCTAAAACTTCTGATCTTCGGGGCCCAGGCCGACATGGACTGGGTGCGCTACGATCCCCAGGACAAGCTGGTCAAGGACATCCGCTGGCGGCAGGTGCAGAACGGCGAGGTGGAGCTGGAGATCTTTTTAAACCAGCCTTTGTGGGGATTTGACGCCCGTTACCAGCAGAATAACCTGGAGATAGAGATAAAGCCGCGGCCCAGGGTACAAAAAAACCGGCCTCTGGCCGGGATCAAAATAGCGGTGGATGCCGGGCATTCGCCGGAGAGCGGCGCGGTGGGCCCGTTAAGGACCCTGGAGAAGGAGGTCAACTGGCAGATATCCAGAAGGCTGGGAAATCTTTTGAAGAACGCCGGGGCCAAAGTTTATTACCCCCGGGAAGGCGACCAGCAGGTGGGCATCTACCAGCGGCCGGCCCGGGCGGCGGCCTGGGGTGCGGACATTCTGGTCAGCATCCATAACAACGCCTCGCCCGACGGGGTGAATCCCCTGGAGGACAGCGGCTTTTCCACTTACTATTACCAGCCGTTCAGCCGGGACCTGGCTATGGCGGTCCACCGCCAATTCCAGAAGACATTGCAGGTTCCGGATCACGGGTTCTACTACGGCAACCTGGTGCTGTGCCGGGCCACCCAGATGCCGTCCGTCCTGGTGGAACCCACCTTCATCATAGTCCCCAGGGAGGAGGCCATGCTGTTGACCGCCGAGTTCCAGGAGAAGATCGCCAGGTCTGTGTTCCTGGGCATCAGGGAATATCTGTCGTCTTTGGCAGGAAAATAATGCAAATGTTTTTAGCCCAGCCCTTAAGGGCTGGGCTAAAAACTCAGGAACTTGTTGCCGCCTTCAACTGCCCGCAAGCCGCCTTGATGTCCTGGCCCTTGCTGGCCCGGAAGGTCACCGCCACGCCCAGCTGGCACAGTTTGTCGTAAAAGGCGCGCCGGGCCTCCACCGACGACGGCTGCAGGGTCTCTTCCCGGCCTCCGGGGTTATAGGTGATCAGGTTGACCTTGCCGGGGATGTTCTTTAACAGCCGGGACAGGTTCTCCGCGTCCTCCAGGCTGTCATTTATGCCCTCCAGCAGGATATATTCAAAGAAGACCAGCTTGCCTTTCTTGTTGCTGTATTTCTTGACCGCCTCCAGCATCGACTTTAGGGGATATTTCTTGTTGATTGGCATCAGGCGGCTGCGAACCTTGTCGTCAGCGGCGTTCAGCGAAATGGCCAGCTTGAACTGCTCCGGCTCTTCCATCAGCCTCAGGATCCCCGGCACCAAACCGGAGGTGGAGATGGTGATGTGCCGGGCTCCCAGGTTGAACCCCTGATGTGAATTGATGATCCGGGCGGCCTTAAGCGCCTGGTCGTAGTTCTCCATTGGCTCGCCCATTCCCATGAAGACGACGTTGGTGATCCTGTGCTCCGGCGACAGCTCCTGCAGCAGGCACAGCTGATCCACTATCTCGGAGGCTTCAAGGTTACGGATCAGCCCCATCTTGCCGGTGGCGCAGAAGGCGCAGGCCAGCCGGCAGCCGGCCTGGGATGAGATACAGGCGGTCAGCCGGCCGGGGGCGGTGATGACCACGGATTCCACCTGCTGGCCGTCCTGTGCCTGCAGCAGCAGTTTGGTGGTGCCGTCCCGGGAGGACACTTTGCGGGCAATGGACAGTTCGTGCAGGCTGAATTCCTTATCCAGCTTTTCCCGCAAAGCCTGGGAGAGGTCGGTCATGGCTGAAAAACCAGAGACGTTCTTCTGGTAGATCCAGGCCATCAGCTGCTTCACCTGAAAGGCTTTGAAACCCAGCGGGGCCAGCAGTTCCTGCAGCTCCTGGGCCGAACGTCCGGCCAAAGATGTTTTTGTTTTCATGAAAGTATTTAAGTTGCTTGTTTTTATTTAGCCACAAAAGGCACCAACTTGTCATTCCCTCCCCGCATCTTGGTGCGGGGTAAACTCCAGAGGGAATCCATGCCCCCGATCCAGTCGGGGGCAGGCCTGGATGCCCGTTTTCACGGGCATGACAACAAGGACGGTATGAAAACGGATAAGGATTAGTGATCTATTTAATTGCAGAGTAAGAATATCGCTTGGAAGTCACCATGTCTCAAATGATAATTGACCACGGCCCAAAAGTCAAGCAATAAACGATGATCGACGATTTCATAAAATACCTTAAGACCGAGCGCAACCTGGCGGATAACACCCTGGAGGCCTACCGCCGGGATGTCAACCAGCTGTTCACCTTCCTTAAGCACCAGGATCCCCAAAAGGTGAAGCGCAATGACATCCGCCGGTACCTGGGCTGGCTGCAGCAACAAGGGATGGACAAGCGCACCCTGGGGCGGAAACTTTCAGCCATCAAGGCTTTCTTCAAATATGCCTTAAGGGAATCGGCCATCACGGCCAACCCGCTGCTGGGCCTGCGCTCGCCCAAGCAGGACAAGAAACTGCCGGGTTTCCTGTCCCAGTTCCAGGCCGTCCAGGCCGTGGAATCCAACCAGGGCGATCCCGCCGATAAGGTCCGCGACGATGCCGTGATGGAACTGCTGTATGGCAGCGGCCTGCGCTCCTCGGAACTGCTGGGCCTGACGCCCAGGGACCTTGATCTGCCAAACTTGCAGGTCAAGGTAAAAGGCAAGGGAGGAAAGGAGCGGATAGTGCCCCTGACTCGGGCTTCGGCGGCGGTTCTCAAACAGTTGCTGACAGGGAGGGAGGACGAAGGATCTGTGTTCCTGGGCAAGAACGGAAAACAGCTGACCAGGCGGCAGCTTCAGCGGATAGTAAAGGCCCGGATCCGCCTTTCCGACTACGGCGGCAAGGCCAGCCCCCATGCCCTGCGCCATTCTTTTGCCACCCACCTATTGGACCGGGGGGCGGATCTGAAGGCGGTCAAGGAACTGCTGGGACACGCCAGCCTTTCCACCACCCAGATCTACACCCACGTGACGGTGGACCGGCTGAAGAAGGTCTACAAGCAGGCCCATCCCAGGGCGGAGGACGAGGATTGATGGGAAAAGCGTTTGGTGTTTTGTCTTCAGGCGCATGGTCCTGCGGGAAATGACGCCTGACCCATTTCAATTCTTGTTGCGTTTACCCAAAAAATTGATTATAATAATCCATGGACCACATATTACATCTATTGCCCGGGGTAATGGCATAGCCATCAGCCAAACCGCAAAGCGGTAATAAGGAGCAACAAAATGTCCGAAGACGATGTAAAATTTGTCAAGGTCATCCGGCAGGATCTGGGCAGGCTCTTTCAGGACCTGGGCCAGCTGGCCCATCCCTCGTACCACCTGAACGACCAGGCGGCTTGGCAGCCCTATGCCGACGTCTACGAGACCGAGCAGGAGTTCGTGATCAAGCTGGAGCTGGCCGGGGTGGCCAAAGGCGACATCGCCATCACTTTGATCAACGACAGCCTCTGCATCCGGGGCTTGCGTCGGGAGCTGGCCCACGGGGACGGAAAAAGGTGGTACCACAAGATGGAGATCATCCAGGGCCAGTTCGAGAAGATGGTGTCCCTGCCCCAGGGGATCGCATCCGACCAGATCAAATCCAGTTTCAGCAACGGGATCCTGGACATCAGACTGCCCAAGGACATCAAGCGGACGGTGGAGGTCCCGGTGGAGTAATGGCGAGGCCAATTAAATAAATAGGATCCAACTACGCCAAGGCTTCGTCGGATAAAAATGGGAAATCGGAAGTTGTGATTGTGTCTTAGTGTCCCTTCGGCCCCGCTCAGTGCATGCTTTGTGGCAAATAAATAACATCCCAACTGCAAACAGAAAACTTAAGGAACGCCTTACATATCATGCCCGAAGAAACCAAAGATACCAAGGAAAACAAGGACATCAAGATCCCGTCCGAGCTGGCCATCCTGCCGGTCAAGGGACAGGTGGTGTACCCCTATCTGATCATCCCCCTGGTGATCACCAACGAACGGATGATCAAGCTGACCGACGAGGTGCTGACCGGCTCCAAGATAGTGGGCCTGTGCACCCAGGTGCGCCAGGATACCGACGATCCCAAGCCGGACGAGATCTACCAGTTCGGCACCGCCGCCCTGATCATCAAGATGCTGCGCTTCCCCGACGGCAGCATCCGCCTGCTGGTCCAGGGGCTGAACCGGATAAGGCTGGCCAAGTTCACCCAGACCGAGCCGTATTTCAAGGCCAAGGTCGAGGTCATCAAGGAAAAGGCCAGGAAGACCATCGAGTCCGAGGCCCTGATGCGCAATGTCTCCAGCCTGTTCCAGAAGATCATCAACCTGGCGCCCTACCTGCCGGACGAACTGCAGACCGTGGCCCTGAATGTGGAGGACCCCTCCAAGCTGGCCGACTTGGTGGCCTCTAACCTCAACCTGAGCGTGGCCGAGCGCCAGACCATTTTGGAGACGGTGGAGCCCAAGGAGCGCCTGGAAAAGCTGATTCCGATGCTGACCAAGGAGCTTTCCATCCTGGAGCTGGGCGACAAGATCCGGGGCCAGGTCAAGGCCGAGATGGACAAGGACCAGCGCAATTATTTTCTAAGGGAGCAGATCAAGGCCATCCAGCGGGAGCTGGGCGAGGGCGACGAGTATTCGGTGGAGATCAACACCCTGCGGGATAAGATAGAAAAGGCCAACTTCAGCCCCGAGGCCCTTAAAGCCGCCAAGGAGGAGCTGGACCGCATGGCCCGGATGCCTCCCCACGCCGCGGAATACACGGTCTCCCGCACCTACATCGACTGGATGCTGAACCTGCCCTGGACCAAGTCCACCGTGGACAACATGGACATCATTGAAGCCCGCAAGATACTGGACCAGGATCACTACGACCTGGTCAAGGTCAAGGACCGGATCGTGGAGTACCTGGCGGTGCGCAAGCTGAAGAACGATGCCAAGGGTCCCATCCTCTGCTTTGTGGGGCCGCCGGGCGTGGGCAAGACAAGCTTAGGACGTTCCATCGCCCGGGCTTTGGGCCGCAAATTCTACCGGATGTCTTTGGGCGGGGTGCGGGACGAGGCCGAGATCCGGGGCTTCCGCC
>JAURWH010000016.1 GCA_030655055.1 bacterium | reverse complement strand
GGTGGGAAAGCCGCTGACGTCAAAATTGCGGGCCAGGTCCATTTCGGTATAGGCCTTGCCCTTGAAGTTCACGGTATTGGCCCTCTCGGCATTCAGTTTGACCGCCACAAAGCTCTCCTTCATCAGCCCCGCCACCGCCGGGTCTACATAGGTTTTCTCGTCCATCACCTTGCACCAGTGGCACCAGTCGGTATAGACGTCTACCACTATGAACTTGCCTTCTTCCTTGGCCGTGGTCATGGCCTGGTCCCAGGCCATCCAGGCGACCGATCCGGCCGCGGCCTTGGGGGTTTCTTTTTTGCTGCCGGCGCAGGAAATGCTGCTCAGCACGGCCAGTGACAGCAGAACCGTCAGGATGTATCTTTTCATTTAACGCTCCGATAATGATTGGTTTTAAAGTTTACCGGTCAGGGTGCGGTAGGGAATTTGCCGCCGTACATAAGGATCCCCCCGATCATGGCCCACCAAAAGGTGGATATCCATGGATTGCCTACGATAGGACAGGTTCCGCCGCGGCAGCCGATGAATTTATAGGAAAGGAATCCCACCACGCCGCCGATGACGGCTCCCAGCACGATCTTTAAGATATAGATGATCATGACACCACTTTGCTTTCGATATTCATCTGGACCCCCTGCTGGATGGTGGCCGAGACCGAGCAGTACTTTTCCTTGGAGAGTTTGATGGCCTCATCCACCGCCGCCTTGGGGATGTCGCCTTTGACCTCGTAGACAAAATTCATCTCGGTGAATCTCTTGGGATGATCCTCGGCCCGCTTCCCGTCCATCAGCACCCGGAAGCCCTTGATGTCCAGTTTTTTCTTCTGCAGGATGGAGACCACGTCCATGGCCATGCACCCGGCCGCAGCCAGCAGTATCAGCTGCATGGGAGTGAATCCGGCGGAGATCCCCTCTTTCCTGGATTCCACCACTATGCCGTGGCCCTTTTCATCTTCGGCCACGAATTGAAGGTCTTTTACCCATTGTAAGGTTAATGGCATCTGATTTCCTTTTTATAATGATACCTGGAAAGCATGAAAGAATTCCTGGATCCGGGGTTTCCTTATAGATCCTAGTAATTTTCCGCCAGCACCTCGTAGTATGCCTGGGGATGCTTGCAGGCCGGGCACTGTTTGGGGGCCTCGGCTCCCTCGGCCACATACCCGCAGTTGATGCAGTGCCATTTGACGGATGTTTTCTTTTTGAAGGCCTCCCCGTTGGCCAGATTTCCGGCCAGCTTGCGGTAGCGGGACTCGTGGAACTTCTCAACTTTGGCTATCTGCTCGAAGGCCACCGCCGCATCCTCAAAACCCTCGTCCCGGGCGGTCTTGGCGAAGTCGGCGTAGATGGTGGTCCATTCCATTTTCTCTCCGTCTGCCGCGGCCTCCAGATTCTCCTTGGTGCTGCCGATCTTTCCGGCCGGGTAGGCGGCGGTGATCTCCAGGTCTCCGCCCTCCAGCAGTTTAAAGAACACCTTGGCATGCTCCTTCTCGTTCTCAGCCGTTTCCATGAAGAAGTTGGCTATCTGCTCGTAGCCTTCCTTGCGGGCGGCGCTGGCGAAATAGGTGTAGCGGGTGCGGGCCTGGGATTCTCCGGCGAAGGATTTCAGCAGGTTCTGTTCGGTCTTGGATCCTTTGATGCTTTTCATATGTTTTCCTTCTCTTTTTTACTTTGTTATTTGCAATTTGTCATCCTGAGTTTAGCAACTCGCTTGACCATCGAAGGATCTAACAATACTTATGGAGATTCTTCGGAAGCACGGCGGGAAGCTATCCTCAGAATGACTCGGTGATGGTCATCCCTTGGCCGACCACAGGCCGTGCAGGTTGCAGAATTCCTTGGCGGTGATCTCCTGGGCCGGGCACAGGAACTCGGCCTCCGGAGCGTCGCCGGGCTTAAGGTACTTGCGGTGGACCCTGTCCCCGCCGTAGATGGCGATCCACTCGATGTGGTGCTTATCCTCCATGGGGTGTTCCACCGAGCCGATTTTGACCTTCCAGCCGCCGGCCGTTTTTTCTATCACCGGCAGGTGTTTTTCCTTGGCGGCATCCACGGTGTTCTCGGTGAACAGCTTCATCGGCTTGTCGCAGCAGACCAGTTCGCCCTTGCCGCCGTGCAGCACTTCCACGATGTTGCCGCAGATCTCGCATTTGTAAACCTGGTTTCTTTCGGCCATGACAGTTCTCCTTCGGTTGGGGCCGATATATCGGCCGTTACTGTTGGAGCACGATGCATCGTGCCCTTACTTTATGATCTCTCTGCGGCAGTCCCGAGTTGCTTACTTGAATTCCAGGTACTGCTGGGCGGCTATGGCGGCGGTGGCGCCGTCCCCCACCGCGCTGGAGACCTGCCGGACCAGCTTCTGCCGGACGTCCCCGCAGGCGTAGATGCCGGGAGCCGAGGTGGCCATCCGGTCATCGGTGATGATATATCCCTGTTCGTCTGTTTTGAGAATGTCTTTTACCAGGTCGCTGCTGGGTTTGTAGCCCACGTAGATGAAGGCCCCGGTCACCGGGATCACCTCTTCCGCCAGCGTTTGCTTGTCCATGATCTTGATGCCCGTCACCCCGGTGCTGCCCTCGATGGCCAGGATATCCTTGTTCCAGGCAAAGGTTATCTTGTCGTTGGCAAAGGCCACCCTTTGGATGGAATCGGCCGCCCTTAATACGTTGCGCCGGTGGATCACCGTCACCTTGGAGGCCAGGCCGGCCAGGTAAACAGCCTCCTGGACCGCGGAATCGCCGCCACCCAGCACCGCCACCGCCTGGTTCTTGAAGAAGGCCCCGTCGCAGATGGCGCAATAGGAGACCCCCTTGCCCAGCAGTTCCTTTTCGCCCCGCACCCCCAGTGTCTTGGGAAAGGCTCCGGTGGCAATGATCAGGGCCTTTGATTTTATAATCGTTCCGTCGGAGAGTTTTATCAGCTGATATCTGTCTTCCGGCACGACTTCCTCCGCCTGGGCGGAGATGATCTCGGCCCCGAACTTTTTGGCCTGCTGTTCCATTTTCTGGGCCAGCTCAAAGCCTGATATGCCTTCGGGGAAGCCGGGATAATTGTCGATCCGCTCGGTGTTGGCCACCAGGCCGCCGGGCATCATCTTTTCTATGATCACCGCCTTAAGGCCGCCCCGCCCGGCATACAGCCCGGCGGTCATCCCGGCCGGACCGGCTCCCAGAATGGCTATGTCGTAGTTTTTAGTCTCGCTCATATATTTGCCGGCGATGGTGTGGCAACCTGCTGAAATACCCGGCAGCTTTGGACGCAGAGGCCGCAATCGGTGCATTTTTTCTGGTCGATGTACGGGGCCTTGACCCCGTCCTGCTTGATGGCTCCGGCCGGGCAGACCCGCAGGGAGGGACAGTGGTGGTTCTGGGGGCAGTATTCTGATCTGATGACTATCATTTTTAACGCCTGTTTTGTTTTTCCCTTCAGGGTATTTTCACCGGCATGGCCCGGAAACGCTGCATTGGGAGGCGGTGCCGTGGATGATCCCCCGGAGGATCTGGGACCCGAAGCCCGCCAGGGCGATCAGGGAGATGATGAACAGCAGGTATCTTCTGATCCGGTGTTTGTTCATGGTATTATTTCAGGACCTCAGCCGCAGCTGCAGCCTCCGCCGGAGCAGCAGCTTCCCCCGCCGTCATGGCCGTGGCTGCCTGATCCTCCGTCCACCGAGGCGGCAAATGTGGACATCAGTTTTTCGGTGTCCGCCTGGCACTTGGGGCACTTGGGGCTGGGGGCGCAGCAGGAGTTGGTCAGGTTTTCGAACTTGTTGCCGCACTTGGTGCACTGGTATTCGTAGATGGGCATGTTTATCCTTTCGCGGGAACAGGGTTTTGATTTTGGTGGTTATTTCTGGGGCGGGGTCTGCTCTTTATGGGTGCTTATCCCCAGGAGTTTGTACAGTCCGCAGAACCCGGTGATGGCCGTGAATACCGACAGTATCCCTGCGGCCAGCAATACCCATTGCAGGGTTCCGGTTACTATGAACCCAAAGACCAGCAGGGCTATTCCTATTATGGCCCGTATTATCCGGTCGGCTGTGCTCTCGTTCCTTTTCATGATGAACCTCCATTTTAGAGTTACCTGGTGTGACCGGGAATTTGTTCCGTGATCACTTGGTGATGGCCGCATCCAGCCGGGCGGCTATGGCCGCCTTGGGCATGGCGCCGATCAGGGTGTCTATGGCCTGGCCGTTCTTGAAGATCAGCATGGTAGGAATGCTGCGGATGCCGAACTGGCCGGATTTTTCCGGGTTGGCGTCCACATCCAGCTTGGTGATCTTGACCTTGCCCTGGTAATCGTTGGATAATTCTTCGATCACCGGTCCCACCATCCGGCAGGGCCCGCACCAGGACGCCCAAAAGTCCACCAGCACCGGAGTATTTGATTTTAAAACCTCCTGATCGAAGGTTCCGTCGGTTAAATGGATCGCCGCCATTGTATCTCTCCTGTTCATATAATTATTTTTTTGTTATCTGCATTTTAGATGCCGGGCCCGCCGCCCGGGATTCATTTTTAATGATTATCTTACTTATTAAGGAACCTTTATCCACAGATTAACGCAGATTGTAACGAATTTCTTCCAGCTAAAATTTTAACTTGTATAAAATAATCTGTGATAATCTGTGAAATCTGCGGATAGAAAAACTTATTGGTTAATTTCCCGAACGAATTAGATAGATATTTCATTTTTTTGCGCCTTTTTTCCCGGCTTCCAGCCGGATGACCTTGTACAGCCTGCGCTGGGCGTCCGCCGGGACCTTTTGGGGGCCCAGGCCCCGGTACAGGGTGACCGTTTTCTTAAGGGTGTCAAAATAGGTCTGGCAGTCGGGGCACTCCTTGAGGTGCTTCACCAGCTTGCGGCAGACCTGCTGGGCCAGCTCCTGGTCCAGATATTGGGAGAACACCGCCCCCATCCCCCGGCAATGGTGTTTTTCTGCGTTTTTCTTGATTGTGCTCATTTGGGTCAGTCCCTGATATAGGGTGATAATTTTTCCTTTAAGACATTCCGGGCCCGGTGCAGACGCGATTTCATGGCCGGCAGGCTGATCTTTAAGACCCTGGCCACCTCCTCCCCCGGCAGGTCCTCCACGTCCCGGAGGATGAACACCGCCCTCTCCTTTTCCGGGAGTTGCATCAGGGCCTCGTCCAGCCTTTGCTTGAGTTCCAGGTTCAGGGTGCTCTGCATGGGGTCCGGCTTCCTGTCCGGCTCTTCAAAGGCTTCCTCCAGATTTACCGTGTGGTGCTCGGGCCGCCGGGTCCTCTTCTGCCTCAGTTTCATCAGGCTGAAGTTGGTGGCCAGCCGGTAAAAGTAAGTGGAGAGACTGGACAGTCCCTTGAACCGTGGCAGGCTTTTGTGAAAGGCCAGAAATGTCTCCTGCAGCACGTCCTCGGCGTCCTCCCGGTTTCCCAGCATCCGAAGGGCCAGGGAATAGACCCCGTTCTGGTGGTGCTTCACTATCTGGGACAGGGCCCTCTGGCTTCCGGCCCGGGCCTGTTTTATGAGGATGTCTTCGTCGTAGATCAAGTTGTTATTAATTTAGATGCTTGGATTTTAGGAAGGATTTATTCATATATGCAATCTTCTATCAGAGCCAAAATCATCTTTCAACAATTTGAAATCCAATTTTATCCGGATGGTCCAATATCTGCTCTTCTTTTCCCACTTCTCGAAGCTTCCAAAGGACAAGTAGATCTCCGGCAGCATTGAATATTGATATCAACCCCAACGAGCTCAATGGCAAAGAACAAATAATAAGGCCTAATACCAAAGGCATGACACCTATGATTAAAGCTGGAAGTGCCACTGCCCAGGCGTAAACTGCCTTATTTACGGGCATATCGGGATGTGTATAAAAAACAAAATCTTTAAGGGAAAATCCGAATTTTATGTTTGCCCAGGGCATATTACTAAAAATTCTAAAACCCAAAGCATGCAGGAGTTCATGAGCCGGGATAGCTACCAAGAGATATAAAAATATCTGTTTAAAAATGACCCCCGTTAAAGGAGTGTTCCAAAGTCTTTTCCACGCATAAACAAAAATCACAAAAACGACAGTAGTAGCTATACCAATAAATAAGCTCAGAAATGGTGCGGATATGGTAACATTCCTTACAACCCGGCCGCCATTGTTTTCCTGTCCTCCGGCATGAGCGCTTATAGTTCCCATCTCTGCTCCCATATAAAGGTTTAGAAATTAAGTTTAGACCAGCTTTTAATCAAAGTCAAGGAAAAACATCAACCCCGTTTCCTCAAGTTGCTTTGATCCCGGTTTGAGAGGAGATTCTTGCAAAAACATATTGACTTAGCCTTAAGTTTATGTTATCTTAAACTTTCAATAATGGAGAAATTTTGCCGATGAACAAGTGTCCGTTCCTAACATCCAAGCAGGTGGTCAAAGAACTTAAGTACGACGCCGACGGCAAGCTGATGGAGGAAAAAGAACTCCCCCTGGCCGAGCTACGGAACTGCCTGGGCGCCGAGTGCGAGATATTCGATGCCGAAGCCAAAAGGTGCTCTCTGCCGGTGATAGACCGGAAGATGCGGAAGGCCGATGAGCATCCGGAAGATGGCGGCAAGGCCGGTTCGGTGGTGGCCGAGCTTAAGGAGATCAAGGAGAACACCGCCGCCACCCTGCTTCACATATTAAAGAAGACCGACGCCACCAACGAGGCCATCGACCGGCTGGCCGAGGCCGTCAAAAGCGCCCCGGCCGCCAAGGGCGGCGAAGGCCAGGCTTTGGACCTCTCGGAGCTGAAACAGCCCCTGGCTCAGATCAGCGACAAGCTGGCGGACCTGCCCAAGGCCGACCTGACCCAGATCCATCAGCTGTTGGCGGGCCTGACCGAGGAACTTAAGATGTCCCAGGCCAAGTTCAGCGACATTCTGGAACTGACCTTGGAGGAACAGCAGAAAAGATCGTCCCAGGAGGTCCTGCAGGCCCAGGACGGAGACAAGCTGGGCGCCAGGTTGGATGCCATCAAGGAGGCCCTGACCGGGCGGCCGGAAAGCGGCGGTTCGGAAGCGCAATTGACGGCCATCAAGGAAGCCCTGGTCCAGAGCCAGGAAAAATTCACCGGCATCCTGGAGCTGATGCTGGAGGACACCCAGCGCCAGGCGGAACAGAACCTGAGCCTGACCCAGGCCGTAAACAGCCTGGCCAAGGGCCAGCAGGAGCTTAAGGAACAGCAGGGCATGCTGGCCGAGAAAGCTTTGGCCCTTCAGTCGGATCAAACCGGCAAACTGTCCCTGGCCTTGGAGCAGATGGATTCCGGCTTAAAGAACCTGTCCCAGGCCAAGCCCGGCGGGGGCGGGAACCTGGAGGCAGTGGAACAGCGGCTGGCCCAGGCCCAGGAGGCACTGCTGGCCGTGCTGGAAGCCCAGCGCAACGAACAGCGCCAGTCCGGCAACGAACGGCGTTTGCACCAGGCCGAGGAGAACAACGACCGGGGCGTGATGCTTTACTACCGCCGGGAGCTCTCCGGCGCCGAAGCCCAGTTCAAGAAGGCCATAGACATCCGTCCGGATTTTTACGAGGCCTACAACAACCTGGGCCTGGCCGTCAGCGACCAGGGGCGGCGGGAAGAGGCCGTGGCCGCCTTCAAAAAGGCGGTGGAGCTCTCGCCCGAGGCCCCAGAGGCCTACAACAACCTGGGCTGTCTTTACAAGGGAAAGAAGGATTACCAGCAGGCGGTGGAATATTTCAACCAGGCCATCGCCAAACAGTCGGATTATTCCCTGGCATACCTGAATCTGGGGACGGCCTACGAGGAAATGGAAAAATTCGACCTGGCCATCAAGTCCTGGGAGAAAGTGCTGGCGGTGCAGCCCACCAACGATGAGGCCCGGCGCAAGATCGCCATTTACCGGGCCAAGCGGACCTAGCAATGGACGAAGCCTTAAAAAAGATAGAACAGGCCCTCAATGCGGAACGCCCGGCCAGCCGTCTTAAGGAGTTTTTGCCGGGAGCCAAGGAGCCTGTCAAGACACCGGAACAGGCTATGGGCATCACCCACTACGCCAAGGCTCCGGCCGAACCGGCCAGCCAAAACCAGCCCGAGGTTCAGGTGGATGCCCCCCGCCGCTTTGAGCCGCCGGTGGAGATCGACCCGGCCTCCAAGATCGGAGTGGGATCACGGGTGTTCACTCTGGACGAACTGGGGGCTTCATCCCCTGCCGGCCAGTCCCCGGCGGTTGAGCCGGATGCTCCCCGCCGTTTTGAGCCCCCGGTGGAGATCGACCCGGTTTCCAAGATCGGGGTGGGGGCCAGGGAGTTCACTTTGGACGAGCTGGGCGGAGCCTCTCCGGCGGGAAAAGACCCGCTGATGGGACAGGTTTTAAAATCAACCGTCCGGGAGATGACCCTGGATGATCTGGTATCCAATGGAGAAGAAGGGAAATAACCGGTTGCTTACCCTACCTTAAACTATAAGGAAACCATGAAGGACAGGAAACTTTTTTTCGTGGGTTTCTAAAAATAATTCTTCTATGAAAAAGACAGGTTCAGCATTAATGCTGAACCTGTCTTTTCTTTTTATCGCGAAATTTCCGAACAAAGCACTCGGCGTTATTTTTTTTCTATTGCCAAGCCGGGAATACTGATCCTGGTAATGGCCGTGTCCGTGGTCATGGTAACGATGTAATTTCGGGGCTTCAGCAGGCGCTGGGCGGCCAGCCGAATATCCTCCTTGCTCACCTTCTGGATCAGCTCCAGGTCCTTGGTGACCTGGTCGGGGCTTAATCCGTAAAGTTCTGCTCCCAGTATCTGGCTGGCGATCTGTCCGTTGGTCTCATAGCGGAAGGGATAGCTGCCCCGGAAATAAGCCTTGGCCTCCAGCAGCTCCTGGTCCGAGACCGGCTCCTTTTGGATCTTTTCCATTTCCGCGATCATGGTCTTGATGGCGGTATCGGCGGACTGGCATTTGGTCTGAACGGTAAAGGTGTATGGGCCATGGTCCAGCCGGGGGGAGAAATAGGAGTCAACATCGTAAGCCAGGCCCTGCTGCACCCTGATCTTGGTAAAAAGACGGGAGACAAATCCGCCGCCGCCCAGGATGTAGTTCATCAGCCGGGCCGCCTGATAATCGGGGTCAAGCCGCTTGGGCCCCTGGAATCCCAGCATCACGTAGGCCTGGGTGATGGGCCGGTGGATCATCAGCAGCCCCGGTTCTTCAATTTTGGGGATCTGGCCGTAAATTATGCCCGGAGTTTCGGCCTTGGTCCAGGTTTTGGTAAGCTTCTTGAAAAGCCCCGTGATATTGCCCGGTTTTACTTCGCCCACTATGGCGATCACTACATTGTTGGGGATAAAATATTTTTTGTGGTAGGAGCTGAGGTCCCCTGATCTTATGGCGCCGACCGTGGCTTCTTCCCCCTCCACCTGGTGATCATACTGATGCTGGCCGTACAGCCATTTTTCAAAGGCCTCCTGGCTAAGGGACATGGGCTGGTCCTGCTGGGCCTGGATGGAGGTGACCAGCTGTTCCCTCAGCCTCTCCACCTCGGAAGAATCCATCCTGGGGTTTTGCAGCAGGTCCATGAATACCGGCAGCAGTTTTTCCAGGTCCTGGCTCAGGCAGGTCAGTGAAAAATACGAGGCATCGTAATCGCAGTTGACCGAGAACTGGGCTCCCGCCTGGTCAAAACTCTGGGCTATCTGCCGGGCGGTGCGGGATGAGGTCCCCCGGGAAAGCATCTCGGCGGTAAAATTGGCCAGCCCGCCCAAGGCTTTGGGGTCGGAAGCGCTGCCGCCCCTGACCATGGCGCTGACGGTGACCAGCGGCAGGCCGGTCTTGGGGACCACCAGCAGAACCAGTCCGTTGCCCAGCGCCGCCCTTTGGGGCCGGGGCGGCTGCCAGCCGGACTGGGCGGCGGCAAAAGTTGCCAGCAGCAGAGCCGGCAGGAAAGCCAGGATGATTGTTTTTTTCATTTTATTTCTCCTGTCCCTTTGCGGCTTGGGGAACCAGCGTGGCCACGGTGCGGTTCTCCGGGGCCAGGTATTTTACCGCCGCCTGTTTGATGTCTTCCATTTTTACTTTATCCAGGAATTTGAGATAGTTGTTGACGTCCCGCCAGCCGTGGCGCGAGGCCGATGACCCCAGCTGGTTCCCCAGCACATAGTTGTTCTGCCGGGAGAATATGTACTGGGCCTTAAGCTGGTTTTTGGCCTTGGCCAGTTCCTCGGCGGTGACCCCCTGGGTCTTTACCAGTTCCAGCTCGGCGTAAAGGGCCTGTTCCAGTTCGGCCGTGGTCCGCCCGGCGATGGGTGCGGCGTAAAAACTTATCAGGCCGGGATCGGTCCGGGACAAGTTATAAAGCTCAGCGTAAAGGGCCAGTTTTTGACGGTAGATCAGGCTTTGGTAGAGCCGGGCGCTTTCCCCGCCGGAAAGTATGGCTGACAGCAGATCCAGCACCGCCTCGTCGTATTCTCCGGCCCGGCAGCCGTGATAGGCAATGATAATCAGGGGCGTCTGGGCCTGGCGCACCACGCTGACCCGGCGCTCTCCCACCTGGACCGGCTCTGCCGTGGCCACTACTGGCGGGTCCTGCAGGGCCCGGGGGATTTTCCCGAAATGATCGTTGACCGCCCTGACCACCTCTTTGGGGTTCACATCTCCCACCACCACCACCGTGGCGTTATTGGGCGCATAGTAAGTGAAATAATACTGCCTCATGTCTTTTATTGTAATGGCCCTGAGGTCCGAAGGCCAGCCCAGGATCGGCCAGCCGTAGGGATGGGCCATGAAGGCTGCAGCACCCGATTCCTCTACCAGCCGGCCCCAGGGGGAGTTCTCACGCAGCCGACGCTCCTCCAGCACCACATTGCGTTCCGATTCGAACTCCAGCGAATCCAGCTTCAGCCGGTGCATCCGCCCGGCCTCCATCTCCATCATTTTCGGAAGGAATTCCACCGCGATGTTCTCGTAATAGGCGGTGTAGTCCTCGGAGGTGAAGGCGTTGTCGTGGCCCCCGTAACTTTGCACCGTCCGGGCGAATTCTCCCGAGCCGATTTCCCCCGAGGCCTTGAACATCATGTGCTCCAGCAGGTGGGAGATCCCGGTGATGCCCGGGCGCTCGTTGCGCGACCCCACCCGGTACCAGACCTGGAAACTGGCGATGGGCAGGTCGTGCTTTTCCAGCACCAGGATCTTCAGGCCGTTGGCCAGGCTGTCCTCGTAGACCGCCAGGGTGTCCAGGGCCAAGGATGACGCCGTCCAGCAGCTGAACAGCAAAAGGATGATCATCGTTTTTTTAAGCATCGTCTCTCCATGACTGTTGATTCTTGTGCGGCAATATACCCGGAACTATTATACCCCCGGAAACCGCATAATTCAATGGCCGGCTGGCAGCGGCAGATCTTAGCGGAAAAGTATTATCAGCAAAGTGATGGTGCCGTAGGCAATGGGAAAGGCCTTCTGGCAAAAACGGTCCAGTTTGGCCGATGCCTCTTTTTTCCCTCGGCTATACAGGTTCAGGGAAATGACAGCCACTAGTATGGACAAGAATATGAAGAGGAAAGCCGCAATGTGCAACTGATCGGCCATGGTCATGATGTTGCTGTCGGGCAGCGATGAGGCGATTACATACTGACTGCCGACCGCTGCAAAAATGGCGCCGACCCCCAGTCCGGTGCGGGATTGCAGGTCGGTCGGGGATATGAAAAAGCTCATGAAGGCAATCAGGGCCGAAAGGAATACCGCTATGAATAGTTTTATGAAATATCCCACTCCAGCCCGGACCACCCGGACCGAGCAGTAAAATCTGGAAAATATTGATTGATTTTCCGGGGGCAGGGTGGGATCTCCGTAATTGGTGGCATAGGTATAGGGCACCACCCCGAAATAGAACTTGTCCAAAGCCCAGCCGGGAATTTTGATGTCAGGGCTCTTGCCCAGGTTTCCGGAGTCAAGGACATAGACCAGGGCTCCGGTCTCGCTTTCCCCGTCCTCTATCTGCACGGTCAGGACGTGGTCGTCAAAGGGGAAGGCTGAGACGTCCCAGTGCTGGGTCATCACCGCCGTCACCCGGCTGAAGGCGTAGTTGACATCGCCGTTCTTTGACCGGTATGGTTCGGACTGGAATGTCTTCTCTCCGCCCACGACCTCAAAGCTTTTGACGGGATCCAGGTCCTTGTTCTTCCAGCGGAACCAAAGGTAGAAATCGGCCGTGAATCTGTTGTCCCGCAAGGAAACGTCGTACACCCGGTTGACATACATCCCCACGTAGACCGAATCCGGCCCCTCCGGCGAGAGTGCGGCCGCAGACGGCCCGGCACATAGGGCCAGCAGGGCTAAAGATAAAAGAATGCTATTTTTCATATTGCACTTCGTTTGCGGTTTGGCTAATTTTATACTTTTTTACTGTGGTAGCCCCTGTCGCCATAGGGTTGAAGCTTCTCCAGCCAGATCTCCTCCAGGGCCTTCAGGTCGCGGCTGTAATCATAATCTTTGCCTTCCTTGGGCTCCAGCTGATCCACGACCTCGAACGCAAAATTAGATTCGCCGTATTGCTTGAAATCCTTCTGCAGGCCCTGGCTCACATGCAGCCCGCCCCGGAGCTGAAACAGGTTCCGGTTGAAGATGGCATTGAGGTTCTTGCTGCTTTCCAGGAATATCTTGCCGTTGGCCAGGTTGGTTATCCGGTAGACCCCCATGGGCTGGATGGTCTCTTTGTACTGCCGCCTGATCTCTTTTTTGTCGATCATTTTTTCTTCATTGCTGCTGTTGGTTCCGTGTATGCTGATCCAGAATTAATGGTTCCCGTATTGGTTCTATATCCGCTTATTAGTTTAGCATTTCAATATTTCAGTGTCAAGCAATATATTTGGGATAAAATGAAGAACCCCGGACCTGTTATTCCAGGCTCCGGGGTTCCTGCTAATTGTTAATGGTTCATTGTAAAGTCGGTTCTTCGGGCACTATCACCCAGGCGATGATGTAGATCAGTATCCCTCCGCCCAGCACCATCAGTACCGCCATTCCCAGCCGGACCAAAGTGGGGTCCAGTTCAAAGTACTTGGCCAGCCCGGCGCAGACCCCGCCCGCCATTCTATTGTCCCGGGAACGGTAAAGTTTCTTGATCATGGCTTCCCCTTTACTGCGGCTTTGTTTCGGGGACTGCCGGCGGCAAAGCCGGAGAGCGGTAGGTCTTGACCGTGCCGAACCGGGACAGCCAGACCCCGCCCAGGCCCAGGGAGATTCCTATCCAGCAGGCTATCCAGCTGATGATCACCAGGATCCAGCCCAGGATGTTGAAGGGGCTGCCGGCCACGTTGATCAGCATCCCGGCCACCATCACCGCCATCAGCAGCAGGAAACCGGTCATGGAGGTCAGCACGGTGCCCGGCTGGGGTTTGTTTGTGACCTGGAAGAACCTTTGACCCAGGATCATCCCAAAGACGGCCAGGGAGACCAGCAGGGCCGCGGCGTAGGCCAGCGGCACGACGAAGATGCCTACTATGGTTATCAGCAGCATTATCCAGACCGGCATGAAGGCCACTATCACCAGCAGGCCTATGCCGAATGACTTCCAGGTGTCCTGCACGGTGGCGTTCTTCACCGCTTCAATATGATGGGGAAAGAGGGCCGTGATCAAAAGGATTATCAGGCTGAAGCCCAAAGCCACGAAGAACCAGATCCCGAAGACCAGGAACCTTGACTTTACTGGATGCTCGTGCACCACCCTGGCATGGCCGATCATCCCCGGCAGCATATTGTTGAGCATTCCCAGGTCCAGTTTCTGGATCTCGCCGCCGATCTGGGCGCTGTCGGACTTCTCCACCGTTCCGCCCATCACCGATATGTCGCCGCCCACCGAGGATTTTGGCCCCAGCGTGACCGTGCCGCCAAAGCAGGCCAGCTCTTCGCCCACGCTGCCGGTGATATTGGCCGAACCGCCGAAGCAGGCCAGGCCGCCGCCCACGGTGCCGGCCACATCGGCCGAGCCGCCGAAGCAGGCCACGTCGCCCTGCACCTCGCCGTTGACAAAGACCGAGCCGCCCATGGCCGCGCAGTCTCCGGTCACCACTCCGTCCACCGTGATGCTGCCGCCCTTGGTGGCCAGGTCGTCGTCTATGGTATCGCCGGCCGCAATATGGACATCCCCGACCCGGGTGTCCTTGGCGTTGATCTCAATGTCCTTGCCGGCCATCTTCAGTTTGTAGGTCTCGCCGGCCTTGGGCGCCGGCTCGCTTAGGCCCTGCACCTTGATGGCCGTGCTCTTGTCCAGCAGCTTGGTCTTGATGACCATTGTATCCTTTTGGGCCAGCAGGGTGGCTGCGGCCAGCATCAGCACCAGCGTCCCGATCGCCAGGACCAGGACCAGGCCAAGCATGAACTTACGGTTTGTGTTCATTTTAGTTCTCCTTGTGTTTGTTTTGTTTTTTATGAATGGTTCCAGGATCTGCCCTGGGGCTGGTATCTCATCTTCATCCCGGCCAGCATCACCACTCCGGCCGCCGCCAGGAATGTTAACAATATCTGCAGCGGCAGGTTTGAACCCTTGAACAGCCAGGCCGTCAGGGCCTGGGCATTGTTAACCATATCGGAGAGAATGAACCAGGTTTTGACCAGGGTAAACTGCAGGGCGGTGAGGACTTTTTGGGGGTTTTTCAGGTACAAATAGGTCTGGGCCAGGCCCAGTTTGCTGACGGCATAGACCGCGGCCAGCATTGCCCCTCCGGCCCACATCAGGGCCAGGCTGGCCAGACCGGCGGCCCACTTGGACCAGGCCGGGAAAAGTGCCGGCTTGTATTCCAACCCCAAGGCCGAAAAGACCTTGGAATTGAAATCCGGCGAGGGAGAGAGCAGCGGCAGGCCGGCCACCGAGGCCGCCGCCATAGCGTACAGCCTGTACTCCCTTTGGCAGGACCGGCAGGCCCTTAAATGGTCTTTTACCGACTTAACTTCTTGTTTGTCAAGCAGTTGGTCGATATAGTCCGGCAGCTTATGTTTAAGTTCTATGCAGTTCATTTTTTTATCCTCTGTGGTGAATACGCAATGGGTGGGCATTTTGTTTCGCCGGTTTAGCGGTTATTTACCAGGTCACCTAATATGAAGCATAGCGCTCCAAGAGAAACAAATTTATTTTATAAGGAAGCCAGGAAAGCAGGAATCAATCAGGGTTCCCACAGTTTAGTATTCATGGCTTCATGGATTCCTAATAAAAAATGGTACTTATTTATTGACCCCATAAAAAGTCTTTTATTCTGTCTACCCGTAACCGGCCGCTTCCAGCTTGGTTTTAAGGATCTCCCGGGCCCGGAACAGGCGGACCTTGACCGTGCCCATGGGGATCTGGATGGCTTCGGCGATCTCTTCGTAAGACAGCTCCTGCTGGTGGCGCATGATCAATACCTCGCGGTAAGGAGCCGGGACCGAGTCCACCATTCTCTCTATCAGCTCCTTTTCCGACAACTGCTCCATCTTTTCCTCCAGCGAGGAACCGGTGTCTTCCAGGTCTATCGGATTCTCTTCGTCGTTGATGGTCAAGGTCTCGCCCTTGTTGGCCCTTAAGAAATCTATGGAGGTGTTGTGGGCTATCTTGAAAAGCCAGGTTAGCAGTGGATATTGGGAATCGTAGGAGGACAGGTTGCGGTAGGCTTTAATGAAGGTGTCCTGCAGGATGTCCTCGGCATCGGCCGGGCTTTTGACCAAACGGACAATAAGGCTGAAGACCTGACGCTTGTATTTGTTCATCAGGTCGTTAAAAGCCCTGGAATCTCCGTCCAGGCAGCGCTGGACCAGTATTATGTCCTGTTTGTCGGCGGGCATTGGCGATGCTTGGCTTTCCCTTGGTGTGTCTTGATGTTGCTTAAGTTGCCGGAGCGGCTGGAAGACCGGAAATAACGTAAAAAGCCCTGCCAATTACGGGTTGGAGGGCTTTTTATTAGCGGCCTGTATATTGTTCAGTCATTTAGATGCTGACTATTGTCATCACGATCATGCTGACCAGAAAGGCCACCGGGATCAAGCCGTCCCACTCAAACTGGGGGTTGCTGGTTTTCATTGACGTTCTCCTTTTGATGGTTGGTTGTTTCCCTGTTCAAAGGAGAATACGCCGGAGTGGTTAAATTTGTTTCACAGAACGCAAAATATTTTAAAACTTCCTTGGCCGGCCGGTCTCCCGGCAGCCGGAAGCCCGGAACCTAATGCATTATGGCGAAGTAGACCACATAGAACCATCCGAAGATCCCGTGCAGTATGGCCCACAGGATCGAATGATTGATGGACCAGGACAGGATCATGGCCAGGGCGGACCCCATTCCGATCCCGTTGGAGGCGGCGGTGATTGTCTTGGACATGATATCCTCCTTTAAATATAGTTAAATGATTATTATCCAATCAGCTCGGAAGACATTGAGAACAATAGGCACCAACCCCGGTTGTCGCGTTAAAACGATCAGCGAGCACCGCAGTTGACGGCGGTTAAAAGCTTGTCTGCCCCTGTTTGAGGGCTGGCCAAAGCCCGAGTTCAGACAAGCCCGCCAGCAACGAGAAGCGCAACGCCCGGAGAGTTTTCAGCGACGAGCTTTTTCTTTTGGTTCTTTGCTTTTTGGCGGTACAAAAAGAAAAGAACATAACTGTGGTAGATAAGAAAATTGTTTTCTGACATAAATACAGGCTAATCGTTTTCAGTATGGCTGCCCCGGCGGTAATGACTCTTGCCCGGCATGTCCCGGATGATGGCCCCGGCCTCCAGCTCTATCACCCGGTGGGGCATCTTCTTCACCAGCTCGTGCTCGTGGGTGGCCATCAGCACCGCCGTGCCCTTGGCGTTGATGTTCTTCAATATCTGGATTATCTCCAGTGTCCCGGCCGGGTCTACGTCGCCGGTGGGCTCGTCGGCTAAAAGAATGAAGGGATCGTTGACCAGGGCCCGGGCGATGGCCGATTTCTGCTGCTCCCCGCCGGAGAGCTGGTAGGGGAAGGAATGCCGCTTGTGGGACATCCCCACCTCGTTCAGGACCGCCATGGACTTTTTGTGGATGGCCTTCTCGGGCGCCCCGGTCACCTCCAGGGCAAAGGCCACATTCTCGTAGACGGTCTTTTCCGGCAGCAGCTTAAAGTCCTGAAAGATCACCCCCAGTTTGCGCCGCAGTTTGGGGATGTCCCGGGCCTTGATGCAGTCCGAGCCGAAACCCGCCACCTTCACCAGGCCCTCGTCCGGCAGGATCTCCATCATGATGGTCTTGAGGATGGTGCTTTTGCCCGAGCCCGAGGGCCCGATCAGGAACACGAACTCCCCCTTCTCCAGCTCAAAGCTGATGTCCTTTAAGGCGGTCCAGCTGTTCTGGAAGGTCTTGGTAACGTGCACGAGTTCTATCATTTTCTCATTTCCCGTTTCGGCTGGTGAATGGTTGACCGGAGGTGTTCTTTGCCCCCAGGGCGGACGCCAGCAGTATGGCCTTTTTCATGGGGCTGTGATCGGCCTTATTCTGCCAGGCTATGTCCAGGGCTGTGCCGTGGTCCGGCGAGGTCCGGATGATGGGAAGCCCCAAAGTGATGTTGATGGTGCCGCCCAAAACCTTCAGCGGCAGCAGGCCCTGGTCGTGGTACATGGCTATCAGGGCGTCCAGTTTTCCCCGGCGGATCAGGCCGAAGCCCGATTCCGAGGACAACGGCCCGGTTACCGCACAGCCGGTTTTTTGGAAATATCTTACCGCCGGCAGTATGCTCTTTTTTTCCTCGGTTCCGAACAGCCCGTCCTCGCCGGCGTGAGGGTTTAGGCCCAGCACCCCTATCCTGGGGTTTTTTATGCCCCACCAGTTCATCAGGGCCTTTTGGGTCAGCGCTATCTTCTCCTTGATCACCGCCGTGGTCAGGGTTTTGGGAACCTGGGCATAAGGCTGGTGAATGGTGGCCAGGGTGACCTTGATGTTCTCCGAGGCGAACATCATCCCGAAATCCTTTACCCCGCAGATCTCGGCCAGCAGTTCGGTATGTCCCGGCTGCTGGTACCCGGCCTGGCGCAGGGCCAGCTTGGAGATGGGCGCGGTGGCCAGGGCCGACACCTGATTGTCCAGCGCCAGCAGAGCCCCGGCGATGATGGAACGGGCGGCGATCCCCCCGCTCTGGGCCGAGGTCTTGCCGGGGGTCAGAAAGAATTTCTGGCAGTAGATGTCATGGATCTCCAGCCCGGTGATCTTGAGGCCGAAGGCCCTGGCTGCCTGCTCCCAGATATCCTGGGGGCCGACCAGCACCGGACGGCAGCGCTGCAAGACCTCCCGGTCGGCTGCGGCCTTAAGTGCGATCTCCGGGCCGATCCCGGCCGGGTCGCCAATGGTTATGGCTATGAATGGTTTCATGGTTCTTTCTTTTTTACTTCTCACACTAAGACGCAAAGGCACAAAGCATCACTATTTTATATAAGTCATTTTTTTAGTAATAACATTGCCACCGCTTTGCAGGCGGTAGACGTATACACCGTTGGAAACCCTTTGCCCACGGTCGTCACAGCCGTTCCATACCACCGACCCCACCCTTCCCTCCCCTCGAGGGGAGGGATTAAAGGGAGAGGTTTCCTCGTCCACCAATGTTTTTACTAATTGCCCGGAAATATTATAGACTTTCAAACTGATTTTTCCCGATTGGGATACTTGGTATTTGATGGTAGTTTGATGGCTGAATGGATTGGGTGAGTTCTGCAGCACATTGTTAATTGCTAATTGTTCATTGTTCACTGGCTCCCCCGCAACCGCATCGGGTCCGGTATATTTGCACAGCCAGATCATGTTGCTGCTATCAGCATAGTAGTTACTCACCAGGAACTCATCCCTCCCGCAATTGTCCACATCCCCGGCCGGGGCCACCCTAGCACCAAGCACGTCGCCCCTATTAGAATCAGCAGGATATCTTCCCAAAATGGAGGCATCATATGCATTGTTCATTGTTGGGCGTCTAAGCCAAAGGTACGCCTTGCCTCGCCCATTATATGCCCTTGAACCTGCTATTAAATCCTCCATTTTGTCGGTGTCAGAGTAACCGGCAGATGACGACCAACAACCTAAACCCGTGTCTTCGCCGGTTATAGTCCATTGGGGCAATGTTTCCCCAGTAGTATCCCCTAACAACATATAACTTTTACCAGCGCCAAAGCCACCACCAGTTGATGGCCAATTTGGGGTCCCAAACCACGACATTGGCTCAAACCCTGTGGTTTCAGCATTAACCAGGCTCAGATTAAATGCTCCAAGGTATTGTTCCTGCATTTCACCATATATCCAGCTATCGGCTATGGTATCCAATGGCGCATTGTCGCTTAAATATATATACACTTCCCCGGCGGCTCCGCCATTTATCGAATTGACAGGCCCAGACGCAATTATGTCATCATAATCATCATGATTAATATCTCTCATATCACTCTTACCGCTGCCGAAATTCTCTAAATATGTGGGGCTCGGATGGCCGTTCAATATAATATCCGGCCAGGCATCAGGTCCCAAGGTATCGCCGTAATATACATATATCCTCCCGTTCCTGTTCCCGGATATGGGATAGCTTGGTGCGTCAACAATGAGGTCGGCTATGCCATCGCCATTAATATCACCGGCTGATGCCGTATAGCCAAAGTTCGTGGCCGTGGCGCTGCCATATCCACCTATTACCAAGTCCGGGCTATTGTTCAATAATCCTCCGGTGCCGTAGTGGATATTTACCTGGCCATTACTATCATTCACTCCTATTCCCCCGGCATCGCCTACAGCTAAGTCATTTATACTATCACCATTGAAATCGGCGATACAAAATGAAAATGACCCACCAATTGAATCGTAC
>JAURWH010000015.1 GCA_030655055.1 bacterium | reverse complement strand
GTTCTGACTTTGACCGCAGGATGAACGAGATACTGGTGGATATAGGTCTGAACGACAAGGAACGCGCAGATTTTATGGAATACTGGCCCAAGAGGATGAATTGGAAGAAAAAATACTGCGTAGCTTATTACCTCAAGCATGAAGAGATAGACAAGGCGGCACCGCTGACTATCTCTAAAACCCCGGAATCCTTGTTGAGGCTGTTCTTCAAGTTTGTGCCCACGGATACACTGGTCACAGTTCCCGAGCCGAAGATCGAGAAATTCCATAGAACCGGCTTTACAGTGGTGGAATGGGGCGGGATACTGGATTGAACCTTGATAGAAAGTAAAATGAACCAAATCTTAGAAACCATAAAGTCCCGGCGCAGCATCCGCCAGTTCAAGCCGGAGCCGCTCAAGGAAGCCGACCTGGCGGCCATCCTGGAGGCCGGGTGTTACGCCCCCAGCGCCATGAACGGGCAGAGCTGGCACTTTACCGTGATCCAAAACAAGGAACTGCTGGACCGGATGAGTGTTCAGGTGCGGGACCTATATAAAGACATCGACAGCCCCCGGATCAAAGAGCGGCTGAAGGACCCCAATTGGCAGGCCTTTTACCGGGCCCCGGCCATGGTGGTGGTCTCGGGGAACAAGGAGCCCAAGTTCCACCAGACCGACTGCGCCGCCGCCACCCAGAACATGCTGCTGGCCGCGGCCTCGCTGGGCATAGGGTCCTGCTGGATAGGGATCATCGCCCAGCTTTTGGACAGCCCGCTGGGGGAAAAGTTCGCCCGGGAGCTTAAGATACCCGAAGGATACCAGCCGCTGTATGCCGTGGCGCTGGGCTACCCGGACGGGGAACCGCCGCAGGCCGCGCCCAGGAAAGAGGATGCGGTGAGGTATATAGGGTAACCAGTCACCAGTCACTGCGAGAATTGCTTGATACGGCGGCAGACGAAGCAGTCTAACTGTTGGATCGCTTCGTTTGACAAGCTCGGAGTCTTTCTCGCGATGACGTTCAGGAGTATAATGAATATGTCAGATAAAACAGCATCACTGTCACAGGCCCAGGAGATCCGCCGGCAGGCCCAGGCCGCAGGCCGGAAGATGGTCTTTACCAACGGGGTGTTCGACATCCTGCACCGGGGGCATGTGGAGTATCTCGAGAAAGCCAGGGAGCTGGGCGACCTGCTGATCATTGGCCTGAACTCCGACTCCTCGGTCCGGCGCATCAAAGGCCCCCGGCGGCCGCTGTGCAGCCAGGAGGACCGGGCCATCGTTCTTTCGGCGTTGGCCTGTGTGGACCACATCGTGCTGTTTGACGAGGACACCCCGCAAAAGCTGATCGAAGTTCTGGTGCCGGACATCCTGGTCAAGGGCGCGGATTACAGCGTGGAGCAGATCGTGGGCGCGGAGGTCGTCCTAAAGAACGGGGGGAAAGTATTGCCGATAGAGCTGACGCCGGGGAAGTCCACCAGCGGGCTGATCAAAAGAATAGTCGCCGCTTATGGGCCGGGTGAAGACTGAATACAGAAGATGGAATGCCGTCTATGCGAGAGTGACTCCTTGATGTGCGAATGAAGCAAACTAACAATATAAAGGAATACGGAAATGAAGAAAACCCTGCTGGCCGCTTTATTGGTAATGGTTATTTCTTCGTGGTGCCTGGCCCAGACCGACAGTTTGCCGGCCCCAACGGCCGAGCCTTGCCAGCCTGCGACATGCAGCGAGCCTTGCCAACCTGCAGCATGCAGCGGACCATGCCAAACCGGGACTTGCGCTGCGCCTTGTCAACCCGTGGTTTGCGCCGAACCCTTTGTGCCCAAGTGGGCGGTGGGGATGAAAGCATCCTCATTGACTAATTTGCCAGGTACGTTTATTGTAGAAAAACTACTTTTCAACAAATTATCATTAAGCATGGGCTGCACCTATGGCTCAAACAAGTCGGAGTCGCAAAACCGTAGTGAAGACAGCTTAGGCGTAGGTGACACGACATCTGCGAAAAGCAAATATTGGAGCATTACGCTAATACCTGAATTAACCTATATATTTAAAAAATCATCCGGTTGGTCTTATGCCGCAAACGGCAGCATCAGTTATTACTACTATAACAGAAAAGAAGAAAATTATTATGGTAACTATTATTACATGCCGCGCCAAATCACCGAGACAGAAGAAAAACAGGTCTCATTGTCTGTAGGTTTATCAATAGAAAGGCAAATTAAGATAAAAAGCAAAGAAATGTCCATAGGCTTAGCAACATCCTTTATAAATTTATCCACAAACAAATACAGTAATATTACTAATTATTACGATGATAATTTTGTTTATACCGGAAGATATGTTTATGATAGAAACACTCCATGGGGTGTTTCTATTACAAATCCCCTAAGGGCCGGCGCATCCATTTCTATTAAATACTGGTTTTAATAATAAATATCAGGAGGCTACTTAATTGCTCTGGAGTAAAGCGTTCATACCCACGTTAAAGGAAGTCCCGGCCGAGGCCGAGATGATCAGCCACCAGCTTATGCTGCGGGCCGGCCTGGTCCGCCAGTTGACCGCAGGGGTCTACGAATACCTGCCCCTGGGTTGGAAGGTGATGCTGAAGGTGATGAAGATCGTGCGCGAAGAGATGGACAAGGCCGGGGCCCAGGAGATATATCTTCCCGCATTATGCCCGGCCGAGATCTGGCAGGAGAGCGGCCGATGGGAAAGTTTTGGCGACGAGATGTTCCGCTTAAAGGACCGCAAGAAGCGGGAATACGCCCTGTGCCCCACCCACGAGGAGGTGATCACCGACCTGGCCCGGGCCCAGCGCTTCAGCTACCGCGACCTGCCCCAGAACTGGTACCAGATGCAGGTGAAGTTCCGGGACGAGCCCCGGCCCCGGGCCGGAGTGATCCGGGTCCGGCACTTTACCATGAAGGACGCCTACAGCATGGACCGGGACCAAAACGGGCTGGACCAGTCGTACCTGTCCATGCGCGAGGCCTATAAAAAGATCTTCGCCCGCTGCGGCTTAAAATACTTCATCGTGGGCGCCTCCTCCGGCCTGATGGGCGGCAGCGGCTCCCAGGAGTTCATGGTCCCCTCGCCCTCGGGCGAGGACACCTGCGCGGTCTGCGAGGCCTGCGGCTACGCCGCCAACATCCAGATCGCCTCCTCCAAACTGCAGGCGCCGAAATATCAGGATATACCGCTGCTGGAGGTCTCCACTCCAGAGAAACGCACAGTGGAGGAGGTTTCACAGTTCCTGAAGGTCCCCGCCTCCCAGCTGATGAAGAGCCTGCTGTACATGGCCGACGGCAAGCCGGTGTTCATATTGGTCCGCGGCGACGACGAGGCCAACGAAGACAAGTTGCAGAAGGCCATCGGCACCGCCACCTTCCGCCCGGCCACCCCGGAGGAGGTGCTTAAGCACACAGGGGCAAACGTGGGCTTCATCTCGCCGGTGGGGGTCAAGGGCGTCAGGATCATCGCCGACCATCTTTTAAAGGACGCCACCGGGCTGGTCTCCGGAGCCTGCAAGGACCACTTCCACTACCAGGGCATCAGCGTCAACCGGGACCTCAAAGTCGACGAGTACGCCGACATCAGGACCATCAAGAACGGCGAGCCCTGCCCCGAGTGCGGCAAACCCATGGGCCTGACCCAGGCCATAGAGCTGGGGCACATCTTCAAGCTGGGCCTCAAGTATTCCCAGGCCCTCAACGCCAACTTCACCGACGAGGACGGCACCCAAAAACCGCTGGTGATGGGCAGCTACGGCATCGGGATAGACCGGATAGCGGCCTGCGTCATAGAGCAGAGCCACGACAAGGACGGGATCATCTGGCCGGCGGCGGTGGCCCCCTACCAGGTGCTGATCACCCTGCTGGGCGAGACCACCAGCGAGGCCGGACAGCTGGCCCTGAAGATCCACGACGACCTGATCCAGGCCGGCTTCGACGTACTTTTGGACGACCGCCCGGAGCGCCCCGGCTTCAAGTTCAAGGACGCCGACCTGACCGGCATCCCGGTCCGGATCAACGTGGGGGAAAAGGGCCTGCGGGAGGGAATGGTGGAGATCCGCCAGCGCAAGGACGGACAGGTGACCAAGGTCCGGCCCGAGGAGATCAAGCTCAAGCTGCAGGAACTGACCGTCGCCCAAATCTGGCCGGGCAGATAGGTCCAAGGGCCGCAGGGCTTTATTATTGCTTGACAAAATACCAATAAATGATTATATTTATTTAACGGATACTCTTACCAAACCAACCACGGAAACACGGAAAACGGAAATTCATCACGGAATGATCCTTTATTCGGTGTTTCCGGCCTTCAGTGATTCCGTGGTAAAGGTCCATGCTAAATTCCGTGGACTCTACAAGGAGACGATTTGTGACCGAGGAAAACAAGGGAATGATAATGTACCGCAAGCTCAGAGGCCGCTTGAAGGAGCTGATGGGACAATCCAACCTGTACCGCCAGATGGCCGACGAGAACTTTGACAAGTATCTGCGGGCCATGGCCGACCTGGACAATTACCGCAAGCGCACCGCCAAGGAATACCTGGAGAAGGAGGGCGACGCCAACCGCAACCTGGTGGCCAAGGTCCTGCCGGTGCTGGACAACCTGGACCGGGCCCTGAGCTCGTCCAGGGAACTGTGCGAACGGGACGAGAGCTTCCGATCTTTCTACCTGGGCGTTCAGATGATAGACCAGCAGATCCACAAGATACTGGAGGCCGAGGGACTGTCCATCCTCAAGAGCGAGGGCCAGCCCTTTGACCCCAACAAGCACGAGGCGGTGCTGGCGGTGGAGAGCCGGGAGCACCTGCCCGACACGGTGCTCAACGAGGTGGAAAAGGGATTTTTGTTCCGGGATAAGATCCTGAGGCCGGCCCGGGTGACGGTTTCCAAGCTTCCGGCCGGAAACGCAGAAACCGAGGCAGACCAGCCAAACGATCAGAATGACGAACAGTGAGCAGGGATAGGAACCGGACAGGAGCGCCTCCGCTGAAGCTATGGCGCTTGAAGAAGCCCGGCTATGAAGCGTAAGCGGATTCACATGATTTATTTTGCCTGCGGGAGTTGCCCACTAAAAACACGAAAGGGCGCTAAAATATAAATGGACAAAAGGGGTCTGAGCGAGTCTGTGAAATACTTTTTTAAACTCAGCACAACGTCAACAGACGAAAATTGTACCTGGGGTATTATATTTTGTGAATTTTGTGCACATTCGACAAGCTCAGTGCACACGTTTTGTGGCGAATAAAAAATAAAAAGCAGTTTAGAAATAAAAAGGAGACGGAGACAAAATGGGTAAAGTAATAGGCATTGACCTGGGAACCACCAATTCCTGCGTGGCAGTGATGGAGGGCGGAAGCCCGGTGGTGATCCCCAACCAGGACGGGATGAGGACCACCCCATCGGTGGTGGGCTTTTTAAAGACCGGTGAAGAGGTGGTGGGCATGGTGGCCAAACGCCAGGCCATCACAAATCCCGAGAACACCGTTTATTCCATCAAGCGCTTCATGGGGCGCCGTTATAACGAAGTGGATTCGGAGCTGAAGCTGGTGCCCTACCAGGTCTCGGAAGGCCCGCACGGGGACGCCCGGGTGAAGATCGGCGACAAGGTCTACTCCCCGCCGGAGATCTCGGCCAAGATCCTGCGCTATCTTAAGGAATCGGCCGAGGCCTACCTGGGCGAAAAAGTGACCCAGGCGGTGATCACCGTTCCGGCCTATTTCAACGACGCCCAGCGCCAGGCCACCAAGGACGCCGGCCAGATCGCCGGCCTGGAGGTGCTGCGCATCATCAACGAACCCACCGCCGCCAGCCTGGCCTACGGCATGGACAAGGAAAAGGCCCACAAGATAGCGGTCTATGACCTGGGCGGCGGCACCTTCGACGTCTCCATCCTGGAGCTGGGCGAGGGCGTGTTCGAGGTCCGCTCCACCAACGGCGACACCCACCTGGGCGGCGACGACTTTGACCAGAAGATCATCGACTGGCTAGTGGAGGAATTCAAGAAGGCCCAGGGCATCGACCTCAAGGGCGACAAGATGGCCCTACAGCGCCTGAAGGAGGCGGCCGAAAAGGCCAAGTGCGAGCTGTCCTCCACCATGCAGACCAACATCAACCTGCCGTTCATCACCGCCGACGCCTCCGGGGCCAAGCACCTGGACCTGACCCTGACCCGGGCCAAGCTGGAGCAGCTGGTGGACGACCTGATCCAGCGGACCATCGGACCCTGCCGCCGGGCCATCGAGGACGCCGGCCTCAAGGTCACCGACATCAACGAAGTAGTTTTAGTGGGCGGCATGACCCGGATGCCCAAGGTCCAGGACATAGTCAAGCAGGTGTTCAACAAGGAACCCCACCGCGGGGTGAACCCCGACGAGGTGGTGGCGCTGGGCGCCGGCATCCAGGGCGGCGTGCTGGTGGGCGACGTCAAGGACGTGCTGCTGCTGGACGTGACCCCGCTTTCTTTGGGCATCGAGACCCTGGGCGGGGTGATGACCCGGCTGATAGAGCGCAACACCACCATCCCCACCCGCAAGAGCCAGGTGTTCTCCACCGCCACCGACAACCAGCCGGCGGTGTCCATCCACGTGATGCAGGGCGAGCGGGAGATGGCGGTGGACAACCGCACTTTGGGCCGCTTTGACCTGGTGGGCATCCCGCCGGCCCCCCGGGGCGTGCCCCAGGTGGAGGTCTCGTTCGACATCGACGCCAACGGCATCCTCCACGTCTCGGCCAAGGACCTGGGAACCGGCAAGGCCCAGAGCATCAAGATCACCTCTTCCTCCGGATTGAGCAAGGAGGAGATCGACCGGATGGCCAAGGACGCTTTGGCCCACTCGGCCGAGGACCAGAAGAAGCGGGACGAGATAGAGACCCGCAACAAGGCCGACGGACTGATCTACAACACCGAGCGGATGATGAGGGAATACGGCTCGCAGATCTCGGCCGACGACCGCAAGCGGATCGAGGACGGCGTCGCCCGTCTGCGCAACACCCTGGGCCGCGAGGATGTCGAGGCCATCAAGAGCGCCACCGAGGAGCTGAACGTGGCCTCCTACAAGATCGGCGAGGCGGTGTACGCCAAGGCCAAGGACCAGGGAGCCCAGCCGGGCGGACAGTCTGACGGCGGACCGGGACCCGAGGCGGCGCCCGGACCGGAAGCAGGGCAGGCCAAGCCCGAAGGCCCGGAGGACGCGGATTACAAAGTAGTGGACGACGAGAAGAAATAACGGCCCGGTAAATTTAAAACGCAACGGGGGAGATAAGCCTTGTCAAAAAGGCTTCTCCCCTATTTGCGTATTTATGAGGATATGTGAAACAGTCTTGAACTCAACCCCGGCCCTTCTCTTTTAAAGAGAAGGGAGCAAGGGATGAGTTAAGTTGTAACCCAAATATAACTGTTTAGAGGTATCAAGATGAAAACCCGAAGCAGTATCTTTGTCTTGACGCTGATACTGGCCATATCCGGCTGTTCCAAGGACGAACCCACCGCCACCGGCGGCGGAAGCGCTCTGATAAGCAGTTATCTGATGCCGGATTCAGTTGGGCAAAGCTGGCATTACAATGGTTATGAAACAATTCTCTATTATGATACCTTGGGTATCAGACAAGACAGCACCACCTATTCCCGTTCCATGGATATCAACATCATCAGCCGGGATACTATAAACGGATATCAAACATTCACAGTAGAACTACATAATTATTTCCCCAATGACAGTAGTAATTACCGTGATTCCGATGGAAGAGTTAGATATGCCCAAAATGATACGTTATTAGCCGAAGTGGCTTATACCATTGGCGCACCTACAGGGTTCAAACAGAAAAAGATAGGGCAGATAAAGTGTGGCGGTAAGATATTTAATAACATTGAGGAATTGAGGAATGCAGTGTTGTATGGTAGCAGTTTCCAAGGGAAATACGATACGACGCTTGTCCAATATAACCCACCAAGGATAGTACTTGATTATCCTCTTTCAGCGGGTAAGGAGTGGGTTCATTATGATTTGGCATGGTTGAGCCACCGAAAAGTTGAAAGAACAGAACGGATAATAGTAAATGGCCAAAGCGAATATTGCTGGAAAATAAAGTCACTATTAGATGTTGATGGGGACGGAAACTGGGATACTGATATCGTTTGGTATGACTGGTATAATGGCTCAGGTATGGTAAAAAGGCATATGGAAATTTACTGTATATGGACAGGCATGTTAGGCGAAAATTTGGGAAACTTTATTTTCATAGATCATTACGAACTGGCAAATCCATAAACTACAGCATAGATAGTGCACATGACCCCCACCAAAAACGACTACTACGAAATACTGGGCATCCCCAAAAATGCCACAGAAGACCAGGTAAAGCAGGCCTACCGCAATCTGGCCAAGAAGCACCATCCCGACATGAACCGGGAGAACCCCAAGGCGGCCGAGGAGAAGTTCAAGGAGCTCTCGGAAGCCTACGAGGTGCTGATGGACAAGCAGAAGCGGGCCAACTACGACCAGTACGGCCACGCCGGGGTGGACCCCAGCTTCGGCCGGGGCGGCTTCGACTTCGGCCGGGACTTCACCCACGCCGATGACATTCAGGACATCTTCGGCTCCATGTTCGGCGGCGGGGGCGGCGGGAATTCCATCTTCGACATGTTCTTCGGCGGGCAGGGCCAGGGCCAGGGCGCACGGCGGCGGGGCCGGAACGAGCGCCGGGGCGGCGACCTGCAGATCCGCCTGCCCTTGACTCTGGAGGAGATAGCCTCCGGGGTGGAAAAGACCCTGCAGCTCAAGCGCTATGAATCCTGCCCGGATTGCAGCGGCTCGGGGGTCAAGTCCGGGGCGGACATCAAGGAATGCCCGGCCTGCAAGGGCTCGGGCGAGGTGCGCCAGGTCTCGCGCTCGGTGTTCGGCCAGTTCATCAACGTGGGGACCTGCCCCCAGTGCGGGGGCGAGGGCAAGATCATCTCCAATCCCTGCAAGGGCTGCGGGGGCGAGGGCCGGGTAAAGAAGGACGCCACCATCAAGGTCAAGATCCCGGGCGGGGCGGCCGACGGCAACTACCTGCCCCTGCGGGGCCAGGGCAACATCGGATTGCGGGGCGGCCCGGCCGGGGACATCCTGGTCTATATCGAGGAAAAACAGCACCCGCTGTTCACCCGCCACGGCGACGACCTGCTGGTGGGCGTATCGGTCTCATACGCCCAGGCGGTGCTGGGCTGCAAGATAGAGGTGCCGATGCTTAACGGCAAGGCCGAGCTCTCCATCCCCTCCGGCACGCCCTCGGGCAAGGTCTTTAGGATGCGGGGCAAGGGCCTGCCGCGGCTGAACTCCAGCGGCAGCGGCGACGAGCTGATCAAGGTGGAGGTCTGGATGCCGCAGAAGCTTTCCAGCGAGGAGAAGAAGCTGCTGAAACAGCTGGAGGAACTACAGAAGAACAAGGTGCCGGGGGCCTGTAAGATAGATGTGGATGCCGGCTGATCACTACAATGAAGTTAAGAAGGTCCGAAGGTAAGAAGCTGAGACCACCCGGGCCAGCAGTCGGAGCTTCATAATTTCGCAACTTCCAAACTTCGGCAAGTTATCATGGCAGAATATTTTTACGCTCCGCCGGAGTGCGTCTCCGAGCGGCAGATAGTCATCACCGGCGAGGAGGCCCGGCACATCGCCAAGGTGCTGAGGCACAAGAAGGGCGACATGCTGACCATAGTGGACGGCCAGGGCGGGGAGTACATGTGCTCCATCGCCACGGCCACCGAGCACACGGTGACGGCCAGCATCGTCAACAAGCTGCGCAAGTCACACGAGCCCATCGCCCGGGTCACTTTGGCCCAGGCCGTGCCCAAGGGCCAGCGGATGGATTTCGCGGTGGAGAAGGGGACCGAGCTGGGGCTGTTCGCAATCATTCCGCTGATCACCAAGAACTCGGTGGCCCGGCCCGGCGAGAACGACAAACTGCTGCCGCCGCTGCAGGACGAGGAAGGCCCCGGCCACAAGACCGCCCGCTGGCAGAGGATATCCACGGCGGCCATGAAACAATCACTGCGTTCGGTGCTGCCCCAGATCAGCCAGCCCGAAGAACTCAAGGACCTGATGCAGAGGCACAAGGAATATGACCTGATCCTGCTGGCCGACGAGGGCCAGCAGAAGATCTCGGTGGCCTCGGTTTTCAAGGGGCTGGCCAAAATGCCCCGGACCGTCTTATGCCTGGCCGGCCCCGAAGGCGGGTTCACCCAGGAAGAGAGGGCCCTGGCTCAGAAACATAACGCCCACATCGTCACTCTGGGGCCGCGGCGCCTGAGGGCCGAAACCGCCGGGATCGTGCTGAGCACTTTGATCCTGGCCCAGCTGGGAGAACTGGGAGAATGAGGGAAATGAAAACGAGCAAAATCATCCTGGTACTTTTAACGGCCGCCATCCCGGCCCTGGCCCGGGAGCCAATGGAATCCCGCCCGGTTCCGGGCTTCTTTAAGCCTGCTCCAGTTCACGCCAAGTTCGACTCGGCCCATCAGTACGATGTGCTGAGATACCGGCTGGCGGTGGACCTTCCCATGACCAACGACTCGCTCTACGGGCACCAGGACATTCTGGCGGTCCGCAAAACTACCGGGGACAGCCTGATCCTGAACTGCGTCCGGCTGGAGGTGGACTCGGTCAAGCTGAACGGCAGTCACACCGGGTTCGCCCGCAGCGCCGACACCCTGTCCTTGACGGCGGACTTTGCCGCGGTCGGCCTGGAACAAAGCTTTAAGCTGGAGATATTTTACCGGGGCGGTAATTTCTCCAAGAACGGCGCCAACAAATGGGGGTATTTCTGGTATCCCCAGGGCTACGATGCCAATACCTTGCACACCTCCGGTTATACCATGAGCGAGCCCCAGGACGCCCGGGCCTGGATGCCCTGCTTTGACGAGCCCTGGGACAAGGCCGATTCCGGCTGCAGCATCTCCATCACCCTGCCGGACTCCTTTGCCGCGGCCTCCAACGGCCTGCTGCAGGACACCCTGCGCAGCGGGGACCGGCTGACCTGGCGCTGGCAGGAGGATTCGGCCATCACCACCTATCTGATGTGCTTCACTGCCTCGCGTTTTTCCCTGTGGTCGGACACCGCCCATACTGTTTCGGGGAGGGCCATTCCGCTCAATTACTTCATCTGGCCCGAGGATTCCGCGCAATCGCGCACGGTGTTTGCCACCGTGCCGGGGATGGTCCGCCTGCTGGATTCATTGTTTACCCCTTACCCGTTCAGCAAATACGGGATGGCCGCGGTCTATCCCGCCTGGTTCGGTGGGATGGAGCACCAGACCATGACCACCATCACCCGCTCCTGGCTGCTGGGCAACGTCCAGAAGGGGGTGATCCACGAGCTGGCCCACATGTGGTACGGCGACCTGGTGACCTGCGGTACCTGGCCCGATATCTGGCTGAACGAGGGCTTCGCCAGCTATCTGGAGGCCATCCATTACGAATCGGAAAAGGACAGCGTTCCGGGCAATTACCTGAACCAATATTTCTGGAGGGCGCTGACCGGTAACGCCAACCTCTACCCGGTCTACAACCCGCCGCCCAGCCTGTGGTTCGACTATTCCCTGGTCTACAACAAGGGCGCCTGGGTGCTTCACGGTCTGCGCTGGGTGATGGGCGACCCCGCCTTTTTCCCCATGATGAGGGCCTATACCGACAGCTTTGCCAACGGCAGCGCCGTCACCGCCGAATTCCAGAGGATAGCGGAGCAGCATAACGGCTCATCGCTCCAATGGTTCTTTGATCAGTGGCTGTGCCGGGCCGGGCATCCCATCTACTCCACGGCGATCTACTACAAGACTCAAGGCGACAGCAATTCGGCCTGGGTGAAACTTAGGCAGACCTCCACCACCGGAGAACTTTACAAGATGCCGCTGGCCCTGGCCTGCAGCACCTCCGCAGGATTTGACAGCGTGACCGTGGTTTGGGACAGTCTGACCTCGCAGGATTTCCTGGTTTACGATGACCAGCCGATAGCCAGGATCAAGCTGGACCAGAACAGCTGGGTGCTTAAGGAATGGACTGATTTCCTGCCGGAATTATGGTATCTTGACACTACCACAAAAAAATACGCCGGAAGCGACATTCGTGTTTATTGGCATGATTTCTGGATAGACACAACTTGCGCCGGGTACAACATTTACCGGGCCGAAAACGCAGGCGGACCATTTGCCAGGATCAATTCCAATATCGTATTAGACACTGTTTACACCGACACCACCACCTACGCCGGCACCGAGTATTACTATGCAGTAACAGCGGTCAGTTCCACAGACACCTGTTATGAGACCCGCCAGTCCAACGTTCTTTCCATCGTGGCCGGGCAAGGGGGAGTGGAGGGGGATCCAGGCAATGTGGAACTGATAACAGCGACCGGGTTGTCCCAGAACGCTCCCAACCCCTTCAAACAATTAACCATAATCAATTATCAATTAACAAGACCGGGGCTGGCAACCATCAAGGTTTACAACGTCCAGGGACAATTAGTGAAGACCCTGGTCAACGGCACACAGCCGGCGGGCCGGCACCAGGCGCAGTGGAACGGCCGGGATGAAACAGGGAATAGAACTTCCAGCGGGATATATTTCGCCAGGCTGGAGGCAGAGGGCAGAACCATCACCCGGACCCTGCAGTACATTAAATAGGAGCAAAACATGAACTGGATAGACATCATCATCCTGATCCTGCTGGGGCTGGCGGTGGGCATGGGCTTCAAGAAGGGCCTGGTGCAGGAGATTGTGGGCATCGTAGCCCTGATAGTTGCTTTCTTCCTGGCCCTAAAACTGCATCCGGCCGCCACCGGGGGGCTGGTGAAGCTGTTTCCCAAGGTGCCGCCGCACCTGGCGCCCACCATCGGGTTCGCGGTGATGTTCCTGGCGGCCTTCGGGGCCATTACCCTGGCCGGGTGGCTGCTGTCCAAGCTGATCAAGGCCACGCCGCTGGACCTGGCCGACAAGCTGGGCGGGATGGTGATCGGCCTGCTTAAGGGCGCGGTGGTGATATCCATCCTTCTTCTTCTTCTGACATTCCTGCCCCTGCCCAGGGAGGCTAACCAGAAGCTGGACCGCTCCGGGATGATCCGCTCCATGCGCAAGGTAGCGCCGTGGGTTTACGAAAAGACCAAAGGGCTGTGGCCCAAGGCCCAGGAGCTGTATAAGGAATTTGAGAAGACCCCGGAGCCCAAGAAGGTGGAGGAACTGAAGACGATTTAGTGTAGGGCTTTTTAATGGGACGCAGATCCCCGCAGATAATGTTCAGTGATTAACCAATGAAAAAACCCTCTCCCCTGGTCTACATATACACTCTCAGCGCCATGCTCTTCTGGGGCCTGTCGTATGTCTGGGTCAAGATAG